>CAJBIS010000291.1 GCA_903953195.1 uncultured Actinomycetes bacterium | reverse complement strand
GTCGACGCGGGGATCCGCGTCCATCAGCCCCGGGGCATCGGTGAGCAGCAGCAGCAACTCAGCCTGGACCAATTGCGCCAGCAGCGCGGCGATGCGGTCGTTGTCGCCGAAGCGGATCTCGTCATCGGCGATCGCGTCGTTCTCGTTCACGACGGGCACGACACCGAGCTCGAGGAGTCGCTCGATCGTCGACCGGGCATGCAGGTACTGGCTGCGCACCATGAAGTCGAGCGGTGCCAGCAGCACCTGACCGGCGACGAGGTCGTGGTCCGACAGATGCCGCGACCAGGTCTGCATGAGCAGCGCCTGACCGACGGCGGACACCGCCTGCAGCGTCTGCGCGTCACGGGGGCGTTCGTCGGCAGGGATGCCGAGGGCGGGCAACCCGGCGGCGACCGCACCGGAGGTCACCACCAGCGTCTCGTGCCCCGCAGCACGGGCCGCGGCGAGCTCCGCTGCGGCCTTCGCCATGGCGGGCTCGTCGATCCGACCGGCCTCGTCGGTCAGGCTCGACGTGCCGAGCTTGACGACCACCCTCACGATGCGCCCTCGGCCTCGTCGAAGGGCTGCACGTCGAGCTGATCCGCGGACTCGTAGGTGAAGGTCAGGTCGCCGATGTGGACGACATCGCCGTTGCGCGCCCCGGCCCGGCCCAGCGAACGGTCCACCCCGAGGCGGTTCAGCCGACGACGTGCCTCGTCGAGGGCGTCGAGGTTGGTCAGGTCCGAGAAGCCGACGGCCCGGAGCGCCTCGCGCCCCACCACCTCGAAGCTGGCGTCATCGTGTCGGACGATCTGGATCCCCTCGACCGCGGGGCGCAACGTGACGAACCCCTCGACGCGCTCCTCGGCGTCGCGGGCCGCCTCGACCGCCTGTCGCAGGCGGCCCAGCAGCTGCGGGATGCCCTCGCCGGTCACGGCGGACAGCCGCAGGCCGTCGAACGCCTCGAGCGTGTCGGCCTCGGCCAGATCGGCGCGGGAACCGGCGACCACACGGGGCCGCTCGGCCAGCTCGGGATCGTACCGACGCAGCTCCTCGACGAGCACCCCGTACTGCTCGGACGGTGTCGCCGCCGCCAGCGGCGACAGGTCGCACAGCACGAGCAGCACACGGGCCCGCTCGACGTGTCGGAGGAACTGGTGGCCCAACCCCCGGCCCTCGGCGGCGCCCTCGATCAGGCCGGGGATGTCGGCGACGACCATCTCGAAGGGATCGCCGTCGGCGAGCCGCACCACACCGAGCTGGGGCTCCAGCGTGGTGAACGGGTAGTCGCCGATCCGGGGCCGGGCCGCCGAGATGCGCGAGATCAGCGTCGACTTGCCCACATTGGGGAAGCCGATGATGGCCACGTCCGCGAGCAGTTTGAGCTCGAGCCAGATCCAGCGCTCCTCACCCGCCTCGCCCTGTTCCGCGAACCCGGGGGCACGACGACGGTTCGACAGGAACCGGGCGTTTCCCTTGCCGCCGATCCCGCCCGCTGCCGCCAGCCACCGGTCGCCCTCGCCCACCAGGTCGGCCAGCACGGCGCCGTCGCGGTCCTTGACCTGCGTGCCGATCGGGACCGTCACCACCAGGTCCGAGCCCGACGAGCCGTGTCGCTTCTTGCCGGAACCGTGCGTGCCGGATGCGGCACGGCGGTGCGGATGGTCACGGAACGCCAGCAGCGACGCGACGTTCCGGTCAGCCACCAGCCAGACGTCGCCGCCGGATCCGCCGTCACCACCGTCGGGGCCGCCCATGGGCGTGTGCGCCTCACGCCGGAACGACACGCATCCCGCGCCGCCGTCACCGCCCCGGACGTTCAGGCCGCACTCGTCGACGAAGTTGGACATGGCTCACCACACTACGGGGCACGGGGCGCACGACCGCGACCGGTTCCTGCCGGCACTGGCACGACGGTGTCGGAGGGCACCCCTAGCATGCGGGCTGTGGACGGCACGGTTCCCCATGACGCGGTGACGCCCTCCGAGCGTTCGATCGAGTGGGCCCGGACCATGCGCGCCCACGAGCGTGCCGAGGGCGACCCGACGGTCCTGCTGGCCCACGCCGACACCGCCACGAGTCTCGGTCGACCCGCGATCGCCGACCGCCGCGCCCGCGAGGACTGGGACGACGCCACGCTCGCACCGGGCGCCACCCGGGCCGTCGGCGCCGGCGACCGGGCCGAGCCCGAGGACCCCGATCCGGAGCGCACCTGCTTCGAGCGCGACCGTGACCGCATCGTCCACGGGACCGCCTTCCGGCGCCTCGCCGGCAAGACCCAGGTGTTCGTCCTCCCCGAGGACCACCAGCGCACCCGGCTCACCCACGCCATCGAGGTGGCGCAGGTGGCCGTGGCGATCGCCCGATCGGTCGGTGCCAACGTGGCGCTCACCGAGGCCATCGCGCTCGGCCACGACTGTGGCCACGGTCCCGGGGGCCACGCGTCGGAGGACGCGTTCTCGCCGTTCCTCGACGGCGGTTACGACCACGCCGTCTGGGGTGCCGACGTGGTGCTCGCGTCGCTCAACCTGTGCACGCAGACGCTCGACGGGATCCGCAACCACTCGTGGTCGCGCCCCGCTCCGTCCACGCCCGAGGGCGAGATCGTCTCGTGGGCCGACCGCATCGCGTACGTGTGCCACGACTTCGAGGACGCCGCGCACGTCGGCATCACCTCACCGGACCTGCTGCCGCCCGCGGTGCGGGACCTCGGCGGCGACCGTCGCAGCCGACAGCTGCACGCATTCATCGACGCCGTCGTCGCCACCACCCGCGCCACCGGGTCGATCGGCATGGACGCCGAGACCGCCGACGCACTCGCCGAGTTCCGGCGGTTCAACTACGACCACATCTACATGCGCCCCGCGTCGCTCGCGCAGTCCGCCTCGGTGATCCGCGTGCTCCGGGCGCTCGTCGAGTTCTACGCGGACCGGCCACGCACGCTCCCCGACCTGCTCGGTCCGGACCGCCGCCCCGTCACCACCGTCGACGAGCTCGAGCCGGGCACCAGCGACGCGTTCCGGCTGGCCGTGGCCTACGTCGGGGGAATGACCGACCGGTTCGCCTTCGCCCGGGCGCAGACACTGCTCGGGTGGTCGAGTGCCGATCTGCCCGTCGGCATCGGCTGAGCGACGGGGAACGAGTCGCGGCCGTGACCCACCTCCTCGCCAACATGGTGGTCCTCGGACTGTTCACGGCGATCCATCCCACGCAGACGTTCGCCGTGATCCTCGTCCTCGGGACGAAGGGCGCCCGGGCGAACGTCGCGGCGTTCCTCATCGGTTGGATCACGTCGCTCGTCGCGGTGTTCGGGCTCGGCTACGTCGCCGGCGGGGCCGGCGGCGCGGTCACTGCGCTCACGGTCGATCTCACCAGCGCGTTCGAGGTCGGCATCGGCGTCGCGCTCGCCATCGCCGCGGTCATCACCGCGGTGCGCCGAGACGCCGTCGGACCCCACGCCGGCGTGCCGAGTTCGGTGGTCCGACGCATGGACGACCTGCACCCTCGCAGCGCTGCGGCCATCGGCGTGGTGGTCCAACCATGGGCGTTCACGTTGGCCGCGGCCGTGACGGCGGCCCGGGACAGCGCGGGCTGGACCGGTGCGGCCCTGGCGCTCGTCACGTTCGGCGCGCTCGCTGCGGTGCCGGTGGTGTTCGTGGTGGTCGACACGCTCCGGGATCCGGCCTCGGCGAACGCCCGGCTGCACCACCTGGCCGACCGCCTGAAGCGCACGAGTCGCTGGACGATCGCTGCGGTCTCCGCAGTGGCGTCGATCTACCTGATCATCGACGGCGTGCGCACCTTCGCCGGCCGCTGAACGCGGCGACGCGTCACTGGGTGACGGGGATGATGTTCACGATCTTGCGGTTGCGGCGTGAGCCGAACTTCACCGTGCCGTCGGCGAGGGCGAAGAGGGTGTCGTCGCCGCCCTTGCCCACGTTGTCGCCCGGGTGGATGCGCGTCCCGCGCTGACGGACGATGATCGAACCCGCGGTCACGGCCGTGCCGTCGTACACCTTGACGCCGAGGCGCTTGCTGGTGGAATCGCGGCCGTTCCGTGTGGAGCCGCCGCCCTTGGTCTTCGACATGTCTGCCTGCTCCTCGGTCTCAGCCGCGGGAGATCGCTGTGATCTCGACGGTGGAGTACGTCTGACGGTGGCCCCAGCGCTTCCGCACCCGAGCCTTCGCCTTGTAGTCGAAGGCGTTGATCTTGCGACCGCGGACCTCGTCCACGATGCGGGCGGTGACGGTGGCACCGGACAGCTCGGACGGCGTCGACAGGACGGTGTCGCCGTCGACGAGCATCACGGGCTGCAGATCGACGTCGGTGCCGGGTTCACCGGCCCGCTCGACGTTCAGGCGCTGGCCCTGCTCGACTCGGTACTGCTTGCCACCGGTCTTCACCACTGCGTACATAGGGTTGAGACACTACCTGCCGGGTCGCTCCGAGCGCACATCGGCCCACTGCGGGCGCACGAGCGGCCCGGGACGGCGTGCGAGCGGGATCTCAGCCCAGCAGCTCCTCGGGGACGATCACCCCACGACCCGAACACGGGTCGCACTTGGTGGCGACCGACTCGAGGAGACCCTCGCCGATGCGCTTGCGGGTCATCTCGACCAGGCCGAGCTCCGAGATGTTGAACACCTGGGTGCGGGTCTTGTCGCGTGCGAGGGCCGCCCGGAACGCCTTGACGACCTTGTCCCGGTTCTCCTTGATCTCCATGTCGACGAAGTCGATGACGATGATCCCGCCGATGTCGCGGAGTCGGAGCTGCCGGGCGATCTCATCGGCCGCCTCGAGGTTGTTGTGGAGGACGGTCTCCTCGAGGCTCGACGACCCGACGTTGCGACCCGTGTTCACGTCGATCACCGTCAGGGCCTCGGTGCGCTCGATCACGAGCGACCCGCCCGACGGCAACCACACCATGCGGTCGAGCGCCTTCACCAGCTGTTCGGTGACGTGGAACCGCTCGAAGATCGGGAGCCGCTGCTCGGCGGCGTCGTAGAACTCGATGCGGTCGACGAGTTCGGGTGCCACGGCGCCGACGTAGTCCCGCATCTCCTCGTAGAGGGCACGGTCGTCGATCATCACCGACCGGTGCTCGGCGCTGAACTCCTCACGAATGATCCGCACGGCCATCTCGGGCTCCCGGTAGAGCAGCCCGGGCGACGTCTGCTTGGCGGCCAGCGCCGAGATCTGCTCCCACTGGCCGACCAGCCGGGCCACGTCACGTTCGATCTCCTCGGCCGTGACGTTCTCTGCCGCGGTGCGCACGATGATGCCGTGGCCGTCGGGACGCACCCGGTCGAGGATCTGACGCAGGCGCTTGCGTTCCGAGTCCGGCAGGCGCTTCGAGATCCCGTACGTGGTCGAGTTGGGCACCAGCACCACGAACCGACCGGGCAGCGACACCTCCTGGGTGAGGCGGGCCCCCTTGTGGGCGATCGGGTTCTTCGTCACCTGACACAGGATGAGCTGACGCGGCTTGAGGACGTCCTCGATCCGGGGCACCTCGCCCTTGGTCTCCACGTCGTCGGGGTCGAACTGGACGTCGCTGCGGTAGAGCACGGCACTCTTCGGCGTGGCGATGTCGACGAAGGCGGCCTCCATGCCCGGCAGGACGTTCTCGACCTTGCCGACGTAGATGTTGCCGTGGATCTGGAAGACGTCATCCGCCGGACGGGACACGTAGTGCTCGACGAGCACGCGACCCTCGAGGATGGCGATGTGCGTCGCATCACCGTCGACGTGCACGTTCATCTGGAACCGACCGACGGCCCGGCCCTTGCGCTGGCGGCCACGCCGTCGCTCGAGGGTCTCCTCGTCGAGTTCGACCGGCGCCTCGCCGGCGATCAGACCCTGGACCGGCGTCGGCTGGTTGCCGCGCTGACGGCCGCCGCCCGAGGAGCCGCCACCCTGACGGTTGCGCTGCTGGCCGGACTGCTGACCGGACTGCTGGCCCTGTTGCTGGCCACCGCCACCGGAACCACCGCCGCCGCCCCGGCGACGTCGACGCCGGCGGTTGCGTGAGCCGCCGCCGCCAGCACCTGAACCTCCGCCGGCGCCCCCGTCGGAGCCGTTACCGGATCCGGGTTTCGGAGCCGACGAGCCGCCCGGTGCGGGCGGTGCGGGTCGGGAGTCGCCGATCTTCGGTTTCGGCGGCGCGGACGCCGCAGCGGGTTCGGAGTTCGCCGGTCGGCCGTCGGCCGGGGGCGCGGAGTCGGCCGGTCGGCCGGGAGTGGAGTCGGCCGGTCGGCCGGGGGTGGAGTCGGTGTCCGACATGGGACAGTCCCTTCATGACGCACGCACCTGGGCGTGCGGCGACGGGTCGGCGACCATGAGCGGTTCGCGACGGGCCCCGTCGTCTGTGATCCATTGGTGGCGCCGGAGGACACGGGCATCGTGGATGTCCACGTCGCCCTCCAACGGGCCCAGCGCCGCGAAGAACTCCGCGGGCCGGACACTGCGAGGCTTGGTCCCCAACTCGGCGACGAGTCGGGCTCCGTCTGCGGCTCGTTCCGTGGAGAGCTCCACGATCAGCGGGCGCAGGTCCTCGCGTACCTGCTTGCCCTTGCGAACCAGATCGAGCGGGACCTCGCGTGCGGCGAGGAGTCGCTCAGCGGCAGCGGCGAGCGTGCCCGGATCGACTCCGGGGACGTCGAACTGCCAGGTGCACGACGTCACCGACTCCTGCAGGGAGCCGAGCGACGTCTCGATCGGTGCGGCGGCCGTCACCACGATGCCGACAGGAAGGCAGGGCGAGAGCCGGTCGGGCAGCTCGTCCACGTGGACCCCCGCAGCCGCGGGGGCGGCGTCGTCGAGGTCGACGTCGACGAACTCGGCGAGCGATTCATAACCCGTCGAGAGCGCGAGCCCGAAGTGCAGCCGGGCGCGAGGGCTGAAGCCCTGGCTGTAGGCGACCGGCAGCCCGGCCTTGCGGACCGCCCGTTCCAGACAGCGGGCCACGTCACGGTGCGACAGGAAGCGCACCTTGCCGAGCTTCTCGTAGCGGAGTCGGATCCGGCTCACGATGTCGGTCCCCCGGCGCCGGTCGCTCCGGCACTGCTCACCAGCTCGACGGGCACCGCCACGAGTGGGGCGTCGAGGTCCTGACCGGTCCCCTGCGATCCACCGGCGGGCGGCGTGGCGGATGCCACGATGTGCTCGATGCCGTAGCCGGTGCACGCGCCGCAGTCGTAACAGGGCGTCCACCGGCAGTCCGGCAGGCCCACCTCGGCGAGCGCATCCCGCCAGTCCTGCCACAGGAAGTCCTTGTGCAGCCCGGCCGACAGATGGTCCCAGGGCAGGATCTCGTCCTCGGTGCGGTGGCGGTGCACATAGTCGTCGATCGACAGGCCGTGCGCCGCCATGGCGTCGGTCCACAGGTCGAGGTCGAAGCACTCCGACCACTCCTGGAAGGTCCCACCGCGGCGCCACACGTCCTCGATCACCGGGCCGAGGCGACGGTCACCCCGGCTCAGGAGCCCCTCGACCTGGGTGGCGCGCGGTTCGTGCCACTTCAGCTGCGCGCCGTGCATGGGCCGCACGGTGTCGCGGAGCAGGTGCATCTTGCGCTGCAGTTCGCTGACCGTGTTCTGCCCGAACCACTGGAACGGCGTGAAGGGTTTGGGGACGAACCCGCCGACCGACACCGTGACCGACGGCGACCGCAGATGCGCCCGGCCCACCTCGAGGCATCGCGACGCGAGTTCGGCGATCCCGAGCGTGTCCTCGTCGGTCTCGGTCGGCAGCCCGGTGAGGAAGTAGAGCTTCACCCGCCGCCAGCCCTGCGAGTACGCGGCGTCGACCGCGTCGTACAGGTCCTGTTCCCGGATCAGCTTGTTGATGACCTGACGCATGCGCCACGTCCCCGCCTCGGGAGCGAACGTGAGCCCGCTGCGGCGGCCCTTCTGCAGTTCGGCGGCGATCCCCACGCCGAACGCGTCGACCCGGAGCGAGGGAAGTGACACCGACACCTGCCCACAGGCATCGCCCTGCCCGTTGCCGTCGACGAGCCCGCCCACGACCTCGGCGATGCCCGAGAAGTCCGCCGTCGACAGCGAGGTGAGCGCCACCTCGTCGTAGCCGGTGCGGCGCAGGCCCTCGGCGACCATCGTGCGCACCTGCTCGGCCGGCCGTTCCCGGACCGGCCGGGTGATCATGCCGGCCTGACAGAAGCGGCATCCGCGGGTGCAGCCCCGGAAGACCTCGACGTTGAGCCGGTCGTGGACGACCTCGGTGAGCGGCACCAGCTGCGACTTCGGGTACGGCCACTCGGCGAGATCCGAGATCGTCCGCTTCTCGACGACCTCGGGGACGCCCGGCCAGCACGGCTCGATCGCCGCGATCCGTGGACCGTCGTAGCTGACCTCGTAGGCCGCCGGCACGTACACGCCGGGCACCCGGGCCAGCTGCTCGAGCACCTCGCGCCGCGACCCGCGGCCCGCGGCCTTCCAGGCGAGCACCACCTCGGTGATCTCCGAGACGACTTCCTCGCCGTCGCCGAGCACCACCAGGTCGACGAAGTCGGCGATCGGTTCCGGGTTGTAGGTGCAGTGGCCACCGATGCACACGAGCGGGTGATCGGCCCGACGTTCCGCGGCGCGCACCGGCACGCCCGCCAGGTCGATGAGGTTCACCAGGTTCGTGTAGGTGAGCTCGGCCGACAGGTTGAACGCCAGCAGGTCGAACGCCCCGGCCGGTCGGTGGCCGTCGACGCTGAACAACGGCACGCCCGCGGCCCGGAGCTCGGCCTCGAGGTCGACCCACGGCGCGTACGACCGCTCGGCGACCGCGTCAGGGCGTTCATTCACGATCTCGTGGAGGATCTGGAGGCCCTGGTTGGGCAGGCCGATCTCGTAGGTGTCCGGGTACGTGAACAACCACGACACGGGGCCACCGGGCACGCTCGACGACCAGTCCGGCTCCCCGGCACCGTCCTCGCATCCGATGTAGCGGGCGGGCTGCTGCACCCGGGGCAGGAGGGGCTCGAGGCGGTCCCACACCGACCGGGGCGGGCTGCTGAAGGGGGCCTGCAGGTCGGTCATGGTGGGGCGAGTCTACCGGTCGGGCCGCGCCGGAGCCGCACCGGGTCGGCGCGTCAGTCGAACCGGTGCATGTGGACCGACTGCACCAGCCCGACGGCGATGAAGGAGACCAGCATCGAGGACCCGCCGTAGGAGACGAAGGGCAGTGGAATGCCCGTCACCGGCATGATCCCGAGGGTCATCCCCACGTTCTCGAAGATGTGGAAGAGGAACATCGACATGACACCGACGCACAGCAGTGTGCCGAGCATGTCGGCGGCCAGCTGGGCCGCCCGCCAGATCCGCCACACGATGATCCCGAGGAGCAGCACCAGTCCCCCGGCACCGAGGAACCCGAGTTCCTCACCGACGACGGTGAAGATGAAGTCCGTCTGCTGCTCCGGAACGTAGCCGCCACGGGTCTGCGGGCCGTTCGTGAGCCCGTAGCCCGTGAGCCCCCCGGAGCCGATCGCCTTCTGCGCCTGATCGACGTTGTACGACTGGCCCGACGGCGACACGAACGAGGTGAGGCGGTCCTTCTGGTACTGGTCGAGGGCCCCGGAGTTGAGGATGCCGATGACCGCGAGCACCCCGACGGTGACGAGCACCGCCAGATGCTTCATGCGGACGCCGGCGACGACGAGCATGCCGAGCGCGATCACGATGAAGACGAGCGCGGACCCCAGGTCCGGCTGCAGCAGCGTGATCACCGTGGGGATGCCGAGCAGGCCGAGCGCCGCCCCGAGTCGCCGCAGGTCGACCCGGTCGACCGAGCCGAGGTACGCGGCGACCGCCAGGATCGTCGCGAGCTTGGCGAACTCGGCGGGCTGCAGCGCGACCGGGCCGAACCGGTACCAGCCCCGGGTGCCGTTGACGACGGTGCCGAGCGGGGTGAGCACCCCGACGAGCGCCACGACGGACACCACGTAGATCGCCTGCCACCAGTCGGCGATCCGGCGGTAGTCGATGAGGGCCACGCCGGCGGCGGTGGCCGCGCCGACCAGCGCGAAGAACACCTGACGGGCCACGTAGCCGTTGCCGTCACCGAACCGCCGGGTGGCGCTGTAGACGACGAGCAGTCCGATCAGCAGGACGAGTCCGACCGCACCGGCGAGCACGACGTCGACGTGCCGCCAGGGCGCCCCGAGATTGCGCGACCGGAACCCCGACGGCGACGCTGCGGACGGAGTGTTCAACATCAGCCGGGTCCCCCGGAGCCCACGTCGCTGGAACTGGCCTGCAGCGCCTGCGCGTCGGCGTCCTTGCACTGCGCGGCGGCCTCGACCGGGCACGCCTTGGGCAGCACGCCGTTGCTGACGGGGGCGAGGATGCGGAACGCCAACGGGGCCGCGACGTCGCCGCCGAACCCGGCCTCCGGGATCACGATCGACACGACGTACTCCGGTTGCTGACCCGCGGCCACGGGCCCCCACGCCGCGAACAACGACGTGTCGGCCTTGTTCACGACCTGCGCGGTCCCGGTCTTGCCGGCGATCGCCCACGACGCCCGGGACGCCTCCCACGACGAACTCGCCGTGCCGTCCTCCTGCTGGGTGACACCGATGAGGCCGCCGAGCATGCGCAGATAGAACTCGGGCGGGAACTCGACCTTGCCGACGGGGTCGGGTTGGACCTCGCGGACGACCTCGTAGTTGCCCGGCGCTCCGGGCGGCTCGGCCGGGTCGATGACCGTGGTGACCTTGGCGACCACCTGCGGCCGGTACCGCGTCCCGCCGTTGGCGATGGTGGCGTACATCTCGGCGAGCTGGAGCGGTGTCACCAGGACGTCGCCCTGACCGATCGAGGTGATCACGTTGTCGCCCGTGAACCAGTCAGGGGTGACGAACGCGTCAGGGTTCGCGTTGTATGCGTCCCGTCGGTTCTGCGGCGTCGGGATGCGCCCCGGGCTCTCACCGGGGATCGGGATGCCCGTGGGCGAGCCGAGCCCGAACGCCGTGGCGGCGTCCTGGATCGCCGTGTCGCCGAACCGAGCTCGATCGGCCCAGAGCATCTCGCCGAGCCGGTAGTAGTACGTAT
>CAJBIS010000290.1 GCA_903953195.1 uncultured Actinomycetes bacterium | reverse complement strand
GTGTCCTTCGCCCAGGGCATGATCCCGCACCACGCGCAGGCGGTCGAGATGTCGCAGCTGGCCGCGACGAACGGTGCCTCGCCGGCCGTGCAGGCGATCGCCACGAAGATCGAGGCGGCGCAGCAGCCGGAGATCGACCAGATGACCGGCTGGCTCGCCGACTGGGACCAGCCGGCACCCGACCCGGACGAGAGCATGGACGAGATGCACGAGATGGCGGGCGGGATGATGATGTCGGGCATGGTGAGTTCCGCTGACATGGAGCGCCTGCGAGCTGCCCGGGGCCCGGAGTTTGACCGCCTCTACGTGGAGTTCATGATCCTGCACCACGAGGGTGCGATCGAGATGGCGAAGCAGCAGCTCGCCGGCGGTCAGAACCCGGACGCGAAGGCGCTGGCGCAGACCATCATCGACACCCAGCAGGCGGAGATCACGGAGCTCAACGCGCTGCTGGCCAGCTGACGGCGGCGTTCGTCCGCGGCCCGATCGGCGGCAGTTCGATCGTCAGAAGATCGTGTCGACGTCGTCGCGCACGATCCGATCGATGTTGCGCTCGGCGAGCGCCGCGATCGTGAGCGACGGATTGGCGCACGCGGTCGACCCGGGGATCAGGGCCCCGTCGTTCACGTACAGGCCTCGCTGGCCGAGCACCCGACCGTACGGATCGCACACGGCGCCGATCACCGCGCCGCCGAGTGGGTGGAATGTGCACGGGTCGGCTGCGGTCATGTCGATCGCAGCCACGGATCCAGCGGCCCGACCCACTCGGGCCACTCGTCGACGCGCCTCGGCCATGGCGGCGCCGTGCGCGCTCGCCGGGAAGCTCAGACGCGCCGAGTCGCTGCGCGGGTCGTAGGTGAACCGTCCGTGGCCGTCCGGGATGAAGATGCCGACCGTCTCCATGACGTTTGCCTCAACGGCCGTGGGGATCGGTGCGAACAGCACGGTGACGGGCCCGGCGGGGTTGTCCCAGTCGAGCGACCCGATGCTCGCCGGGCCGCCCTGCAGCACGCCCATCGGGCTCGACAGGAACTGGGTGGTGAGCAGGTCGCCGTTGGTCGACCACCACGCGCCGACGTCATCGGGAAGGTCCGGGATGTCGCCGGTGCCGGCGGCGCGCACGAGCAACTTCGTGGTGTTGGGCGAGCCGGCGCACAGGAACAGCGCGTCGGTGGTCACCTCGACGCGTTCGTGGACGACGCCGTCGGTGTCGAGCCGATCGGTCGACACCACCCAGCGACCGCGGTCGTCGCGCCCGATGCGCTCCACCCGGTGCAGCGGCAGCAGTTCGACCCGACCCGTGGCCTCGGCGGCCGGCAGGTAGTTGGTGTCGAGTGACCGCTTGCCGGGACCGTTGACGCCGTAGATGACGTCGCCCGCCGAGATGACGGGTCGCTTCTCGCCGCGGAGTTCCTGGCGCACGACGTCCCAGTCGATGGGGAGCGGGACGCCACGCGCCTCGGGCAGGCCGGCGGCGCGGACGTACTCGATGAACTTCCGGCTCGATGCGTAGCGCGGTGATGCGAGGACGTCGTCGGGGATGGGCGACGCGCCCAGGTTGCGTCGCACCAGCGGGTACCAGCGCTCGTCGAACTCCCCGTAGTCGAGGACGTCGGGCATCACCCGGTCGAACAGGTCGCCGCGGGGCTGCACCGTCATGCCGTGGTACGGCAGTGAGCCACCGCCGACGGCTGCGGCACACACGATGTCCATCCCGTTGCCGTGGATGCGTTCGAGCAGACCCGTGTACGGCTGCCACGGCAGCGACGGCGCCAGATTGCCCGTCGCCGAATTGGAGGAGCTGAGCCACGACACCCGTCGATCCGCGTTGCCCATGGTCGCGAACGTGTGGTCCTGGCCGCTGGCCCAGCGCTTACCGCGTTCGATCAGGGTCACGTCGATGCCGCGTTCCGCGAGTCGCAACGCGGTGACCGCGCCACCGAACCCGGTGCCGATCACCACGACCCGCCGGCGTTCGGTGCGCTGTCCCGGGTTGACCGGTGCCGGCGCGCATGCCGCCAGCAGTCCGGCGCCAGCAGCGGCCAGCGAACCACCGAGGACACGGCGGCGGCTGACCGTCCGGGGTGCGCTGGCGTCGGTGGTGTCCGGGTCGCTCACGTCGCCGGTCGACCGCTCAGCTGCCCGGCGCGAAGCGCCACACGTCGTCGTCGACCTTCAGCCACTGGGTCGGGTCGAAGAAGTTGAACGTCTCACGGTCGCCACCGAACGTGTAGATCGCATCGCGGCCGTCGCCGTCGGGCGCGACGACGGTGTCGTAGTCGTAGCGGATCGCGTCGGGGTTCGCCGCGTTCCACGGCGCGCCCGGCACCTGGGACCACGTGGCGCCGTCGCGGCTGATCTGCAGGTCGGTCGGACTCACGCGACCGAACACGTCCCACGGGAGCGGACTCTGGCCGTACCCACCGAAGCACACGATCGTGTCGTCGATGGCGTCGCACGTGTTGCCGGGGCGCGGCGACCAGCCGGCGGCCGCGGTCACCTGCTCCCAGTTCGCTCCGTCACGGGTGCGCCACACGTCGTTGAAGTACGGCGGCGGGGAGCCGGTGAACCCGAACTCGCCGCCGAGCAGGTAGAGGAAGCCGTCCTTCACGACGACCGACGCTCCGGCCCGAGCGGCCCACGGCGCG
>CAJBIS010000289.1 GCA_903953195.1 uncultured Actinomycetes bacterium | reverse complement strand
CCTCGCCGATGCCGCCGAGAAGGCCGGCGCCCAGTTCCGCTACGGCGAGGTCGTCGAACACGTGACCACCAGCCCCACGGGCCGGGCCAACGGCGTCCTGCTCGCCGGCGGGGAGCGCATCTCGGCCGATGTGGTCGTCATGAACGCCGACGTCCCCGTGGCGTACCGCCAACTGCTCGGCGCCCAGCCGCCGCTGGTGACCCGGGTCGGCCGCTACTCGCCGTCGTGCGCCGTGTGGCTCGCGGGCGTGAAGGGCGACCTGCCCCCCGAGACGACGCACCACAACATCCACTTCGGGGAGCAGTGGGACGACGCCTTCACGGCGCTGCTCAAGGACGGCACCCGCATGCCCGACCCGTCGATCCTGGTGACGGCGCCGACGGTCACCGACCCGGCGCTCGCCCCCGACGGTCGCAACATCCTCTACGTGCTCGAACCGGTCCCCAACCTCGACGGCCGCATCGACTGGCACCGAGAGCGTGACCGGATCCGTGAGCAGCTGGCCACCAAGGTCGGCCAGCTCGGCTACCCCGTCGACGTCGAGGTGGAGCACCTCACCGATCCGCTCGACTGGCAGCAGCAGGGCATGGAGCGAGGCACACCGTTCGCGCTCGCCCACCGGTTCTTCCAGACCGGGCCGTTCCGCCCGCACCTCGAGGACCGCCGCCACCCGGGCGTGGTGTTCGTCGGCTCGGGCACGATTCCCGGTGTCGGCATTCCGATGGTGCTCATCTCGGGCAAGCTCGCCGCGGCCCGCGTGGAGGCCATGGCCGGAGGCCGTTCGTGACCGCGGCGGTCGAGCGGCCCGCACCCAGGCGCGGCGCCGTCGGCACACCGCGCACCACGGTGTCGTTGCAGGAGAGCTACGAGCGCTGCCGGGAACTGAACCGCGCCTACGGCACCACCTACTACTGGGCGGCGCAGGTGCTGCCGAAGGTGAAGCGTCACCACGTGCACGCGCTCTACGGGTTCTGTCGGTACGCCGACGACATCGTCGACGACCTGGGCCCGGTGCCCACCGACGTCCGGGCCAAGGCGCTGGCGGACTTCGGTGATCGCTTCTTCGAGGACCTCGAGGTGGGCGACTCGACCGACCCGGTGCTCAAGGCGGTCATCCACACGGTGCGAGCCTTCGATCTCGACGCGTCGTTCTTCCGTCGCTTCCTGACGTCCATGACGATGGACCTGACGATCGACCACTACGACACGTGGGACGACCTGCGTGTGTACATGGACGGCTCGGCGGCGGTGATCGGCGAGATGATGCTGCCGATCCTCGAGCCGGAGGATCTGGCCGCCACCCGACCGCACGCCATGGACCTCGGTGACGCGTTCCAGCTCACCAACTTCATCCGTGACGCCGGCGAGGATCTGGAGCGTGGCCGCGTCTACCTGCCGATGGACGACCTGCGGGCGTTCGGTGCCGACCCCTGGGAACAGCGAGTCACGCCCGAGTGGATCCGCGCCGTCGACTTCCAGATCGAACGCTGCAACGAGTTGTACCGTTCGGCCGACCTGGGCATCGCCATGCTGCCACCCGAGTCCGCCGTCGCGATCCGGACCGCCCGGATCCTCTACTCCGGGATCCTCGACGAGGTCGTCGCCAACGGGTACGACGTGTTCACGAAGCGGGCCCGCGTGTCGCTGCGGCGCAAGCTGACGGTGGCCGCGACGAACTACGGCGGGGGCGCGCTCCGCCACATCCGCGACCGGCGGAGCCGGGGCGCGGCGCGGAGCTGAGTGATGCAGCGCTTCCAGTACCTGATCGTGATGGCACTCTGCGTCGGCGTCACGCTGCCGCTCGAGTTCATCCTGAACGCCCGGGTGTACCGGCGGCCGCGCCGGATGTTCGGCGCGCTGCTCCCGACGGTCGCCGCGTTCGTGGTGTGGGACGTGTTCGCCATCCGACTCGGCCACTGGACGTTCAGCCCCGAGTACACGACCGGATGGAAGATCGGGAACATCCCCGTCGAGGAGATCACGTTCTTCGTGGTGATCCCGCTGTGTGCCCTGCTGAGCTTCGAGGCCGTGAGCAACATCCTGCGCGACGGCTGGGTGGCGACGCTGCGAGCCGGAGTGCTCGGTCGACTGCTGCCCGCAGGCCGATCCGGCACCGGATCGAGCGAGCGTGGCGACACGACCCGGAGCGAGGAGCTGGTCTGATGCCCTGGTACACGGTGATGACGCTCCTCGCGATGGCGCTCGTGGTCGCGCTCGAGCTGGTGGTGATCCGTTCCGGCATCTTCCGGATGCGGGCGTTCTGGATCGCGCTCGGCATCTGCGCGCTGTTCCAGATCCCGGTCGACGGCTGGCTCACCAAACTCTCGTCGACGATCGTCATCTACAACCCCGACGTGTTCGCCGGCGTGCGCATCTTCTTCGACTCACCGATCGAGGACTGGGGCTTCGGCTTCGCACTGATGACCCTGGCGCTCGCGCTCTGGGTCCGTCAGGGTCGGAACGACGATGCGACGTCACCTGCCGTCCGTGACGCCGCACTGGCGACGGGCGGAGGCAACGAACGTGACTGACACGATGGCGTCCGGGTCGACCCCAGAACTGGTCGTGGTGCTCGACGAGTCGGGCGCCGACATCGGCACGATGGAGAAGCTCGCCGCCCACCAGGGCGACGGCACCCTGCACCGGGCGTTCAGCGTGTTCCTGTTCCGTTCCGACGGCCGCATGCTCGTCCACCGCCGGGCCTCGACGAAGCACCACTTCCGAGACCTGTGGACGAATTCGTGCTGCAGCCATCCGCGCCCGGGCGAGACCATTCCGCAGGCGGCGAGCCGGCGGGTGCGCGAGGAGCTCGGGATGGACGTCGACCCGGCGGCTCTGCGAGAGGTCGGCGCCTTCACGTACCGGGCGGTCGATGTCGGTTCCGGTCTGGTCGAGCACGAGTGGGACCACGTCGTGCGCGGTGTCGTCGACCGGGACCCGAGCCCCGATCCCGACGAGGTCGG
>CAJBIS010000288.1 GCA_903953195.1 uncultured Actinomycetes bacterium | reverse complement strand
CGATGGCCTGGTTGAAGTCGAGCAGATCGCCACGGAACGACTCGATCGCCCGGTACGCCGCGTGGTCGAGCTCACGCCGCAACGCCGCACCCGCACCGCCTTCGTCACCCCGGTCGGCCAGCACGTCGAGCATGGCCCGGGCGCCGACGGACGCCGAGGCCAGCTCGGCGTACTCGGCGCGCAGCTCCTCGACGAACCGGTCCTGGTACGCCACCAGGCGGTCCTGGGCCCGGCCGACCTGCTCGACACGCGCCGACAGCTCGGCCTGCTGCTCGAGCAGCGCGTTCACGTCGTTCCGCAGCCGGACGAGCGGCCCGACGAACGGGCGCAGCAGCCGCTTGGCCGCGGCCCTCGAACCGCCAGTACCTGAGGCGTCGGTCATGGGGAAACTCTGACCGCTCGGGCCAGTCGGCGTCCACCCGCCAGGCGTGCCTCCTCGACCACGGACAGGAACGTGTCCCGCACCTTGTCCCAACGGAACTCCACGAGCGAGTACGCCAGACCGTTCACGGCCATGCGTCGGGCCAGGTCCGGTCGGTCCGACAGGACGGCCATGGCCGCCTCGAACGACGGGTAGTCCTCGTAGGTGAGGCCGCCGTGCGAACGACCGATGTGGCCGGCGAGGACGCGACTCCGGCCCTGCACCAGCGCCGGACGCTCGAGCAGCCAGCCCTCGACGAGCGCCAGGGAGAAGCTCTCCATGTACGACGGCTGGAGCACCACGGCGGCACCGGCGACCAGCGCCGTCTTCGTCGCCTCGTCCACGAAACCGGTCGGTCGCACACCGTCGACCTGTCGGAGCGACTCGTCACCCGGGCCGACGACCACCAGCTCGAAGGCCGGGTCGACGCACCGGCGGTACAGCTCGGTGAATCGGGTGGCATCGTCGCTCCCCTTGGCCGGGTCGACGCGACCCACCACGACGGCGTACCGGTCACGGTGCACACCGACGGCGGCGACGGCTCGGTCGATCTGACCGGACTCGGGTCGCGTCAGCGGGTCGACCGGACACGGGACGTAGCGGATGCGGTCCCCGCAGCCCTGCACCGCTGCGATCAGGTCACCCTCCTCGGGGGCGAGGCAGATGACACGATCAGCGTGGTCGAACATGCCGCGCACCGCACCGACGTAGAACGCACCCTCCGGATGCGCCGTCGGGATGACGATGGTCGGACCGTACGCCGCGGCGACGCGCGTCAGCCGCTGGCCGTGGGCGTAGTGGTAGCCGACCAGGATCGTGGCGTCCGACGTGGCCGCCAGCTGCTCGACCGTCGGTTCCACGCCGACCAGGTCCGGACCCATCGTCTGCGACCAGCGCTGCTGAGCCCACGGCCACAGCGGGTCCTCACGCCACGCCACCGCTCGATGGTGCAGCGGGATGAACCGCTCGTTGTCGCGGGGAGCCGCCACCGGGAACCGATGGACGACGACGCCGTCGAGCCGCTCCTCGCCGACGGGGAACTCGTTCGCCCAGTCGGCATAGCTGGTGGCGCAGCTGGTGACGACGTGGATCTCGTGGCCCTCCGCGGCCAATCCCGTGGCCATGCGCTCCACGTACCGTTCGGCGCCGCCCACGACTCCCTCGCCGTAGCGCTGCACCACCAGGGTCAGCTTCATGTGGCACCGCCGGGAACGCGGGCCGCGGCACCGACCGGCGCCGGCGACTCGTCGAGCATCGTGAGGATGAGGTCGACCATCGCCGGGAGACTCCGGCGGGACGAGAGCTGCCGGGCCCTGCTGACGCCTCGGCCGATCATCACGTGACGCGCGGTCGAGTCCGTGAGCACGTGGTGCAGGACGCCGGCCACCAGCAGCGGGTCGTCCGGGTCGTCGATCAGGACACCGGCATCGCCCAACGTGTCGGGGATGGCGGCACGGGCCGACGCGACGACCGGCACCCCGAGCGCCATCGCCTCGACGACCGGGACACAGAATCCCTCGTGCTCGCTCAGTGTCAGGAACGCCCGGGCGCGCAGGTAGAGCGCGGCGAGCTCGGCGTTCGAGACGCGGCCGACGAACTGCGGCACGTTGAGCCCGACCGTCCGCGAGAACGCCCGGAGCGCCTGCGCGTACTCCGGGAAGCGTTCCACGCCCACGACCGCCAGCCGGGCGTCCGGCAGGTACTCCTGTTGCAGCACCGCGGCCGCGGCCAGCACCCGCTCGACGCGCTTGTGCGGCAGCCACTGCGCGACCGACAGCACCAGCGGACCGTCGCCCCAGTCGGTGATGCGCTGCAGCATCGCCGGGTCGGGGGTGATCCGGTCGAGGCGATCGATGTCGGGCGTCGGCGGCACCACGTGCACGTCGGTGAACCCGAGTTCCACCAGCTCACGGGCGTTGAACTCCGACACGGCGATGCTGAGCACGACGCGGTCACGCAGTCGTTCGAGTTCCCAGCGCCCGCGGATCAGGTCGTCGGCCACCTCGGGGGCGTACCGGGCGAACGCCTCGGACGGCGAGAAGTTGTGGTACACGAGCGCGATCGAACTGCTGGACTCGAGCAGCGCCTCGTGCACCGGCCAGCAGCCGATGCTGGCGTGGAAGATCAGCGGCCGCGCTGCGTTCGGGCGGTCGCCCAGCTCGCTCAGCGGTCGCACGATGTGGTCGACCCCCGGCTCGATGAAGTTGGCGTACACCTCGGACGGGCCGAGTTCGCGCAGCACCGACTGCACCAGCAGCGCGTTCGCCGTGATCGCGTCGCCGGGCGCCGCGCCCACGACCAACTGGTCGAACATCAGTCCTCCGGTGAGGACGCGTCCGGCTCGCCGTCCCGCAGCCGGATGAGCTCCTGTTCGAGCTGGGCGACCCGCAGTTCGAGACTCCGCACCCGATCGAGGTGCGTTCGCGCCAGGAACATCGAGATGCGGTTCTGGCGGTCCGCGACCTGCGTGATCACCGAGGCGCTCTGCTCGGAGAAGTCGCTCACCTGACGTCGGACGAACAGGCCGAGCACTCGCGCGGGGAACCTGATGAGCAGCACGGCGATCCGCTTGATCGGCGACCCGGTCGGCACGGGCGCCCACGCCGGCAGGGCCGCGGCCTCGGCCAGCCCCGACGTGTCGACACGCGTCTCGGCCACGAGCCCGGCGTCCACGGCCTCGACGACGCCGTCGAAGTGCCGCTCCAACTCACCCGCCGGGAAGTCCGGGAGCTCGCCTCGGGCGCGTCGCCGCGCCAGATCGGCCCGGACCTGTTCGACGACGCTCAGCACCGGATCACCGCTCAGCACCGAGGCCACGGGGTCCCCGTCGGCGACCAGTTCCTCGAGTGCCGCGGCATCCGCGGCGCCGATGCCCCGGGTTCCGCTGTTGCTGTCCACGCTGTCGACCTCCTCTGAGGGTCGCGACCTGCCTGACGTCGTCACAACCTACGCGGTCACTCGGTGGGGCTCAGGGACCACCGACCGCGCAGGTCCATCAGGCCCTCGGGCGCGAGTGACGTGCCCTCCCGCACCGCGAGTCGCCACGCACGGTCGTGGCGGTCGTAGACGTGCTGGACGAACTCGTCGTTGACGGCCACGGTGAGCTCGTAGTCACCGGGCGTCAGCGGAAGCGACTCGATCACGAAGTCGACGTGCCCGCTCCCGTCGATCTTGCCGGTGTCGACGCTGTCGATCTTCGTGTTGGTTCCCGTGAGGTGGACACCGCTCCCCGAGTGGAGCGCGATGCCGAACACCGGGTTGCTCACGGGCCGGGCGGCCTCGTAGCTGATCCGGATGGTGCACTGCTCGCGGTGGATCGCAGTGCCCGACGCCCGGCCGTCGACATCGAGGAACTCGACCCCGCTGACCACGACGTCCTCGGCGGCCACCGCTCCGGTCGACACCGCGACCGTCTGCGCGGCGTCACGGGCCTCGCGTTCCGCCTCGTTCACCCGACCCAGATAGGCGGCCGCGACCTCGGGTCCGGTGCCGACCAACTGCAGTTCGCCGTGGTCGAGCCATGCGGCGCCGTCGCACATGGCCTCGACCGTGCCGGTCGAGTGGGTGACGACCACGATGGTCACACCCTTGCGCCGCAGGTCGTAGAGGTAGTCGAAGCACTTGCGCTGGAACTCGGCGTCGCCCACGGCGATCACCTCGTCGATGATGAGGATCTCGGGGTCGACGTGCACCGCGACCGAGAAGCCGAGTCGCACGTACATGCCGCTCGAGTAGATCTTCACCGGCGAGTCGATGAACTCCTGCACGCCGGCGAACTCGACGATGTCGTCGAAGGAGGCGTCGATCTGCTTCTTCGACATCCCGAGGATGGTGGCGTTCATGTAGACGTTCTCGCGCCCGGTGAGGTCCGGGTGGAAGCCGGCGCCGAGTTCGAGCAACGTCGAGATGCGGCCATCGACCCGGACCGTCCCCGTCGTGGGGCGGTAGATGTTGGCGATGCAGCGCAGCAGCGTCGACTTGCCGGAACCGTTGTGACCGACGAGCGCGAACATCGACCCCTGCTCGATCTCGAGCGACACATCACGCAGCGCCCAGAACGAGTCGTGTCCGGCACGGCGGTCGCGTCGGGTCACGAGCTCCTTCACCGAGTGCGCCTGATCCGTCTGCAGCCGGAACTTCTTCGAGACACCGTCGACACTGATCGCGCTCATGTCACAGCTCCTCGATGACCCGGGGGGCGTACCGGCCGAAGATCCACCAGCCGACCACCAGACTCACGGTCGCCGACGCGCCCATCATCAGCCAGTTCGACGTGGTCGGCAGACCGAGCGAGTAGACGCACTGCCGGATGCCGTACACGTACGACGTGAGCGGGTTGGCCCGCAGGATCTTGCCGAGCACCGCCGACTTCGAGGTCGCCAGCTCGATCGTGTACACGATCGGCGTCAGGTAGAAGAGCACCTGCAGGCCGATGCCGACCAGGTAGCTGACGTCGCGGTAGCGGATGTTCCCCAGACCGAGCACGAGTCCGATCCCGAACGCGAAGCACGCCAGCAGCAGGAAGATCGGGATGACGACGATGAACGTCCACGACACGTTGCCGAACAGGATCATGAACCCGAACAGGATCAGCACCTCGAGCGCCGCCTGGATGGCCACGGTGATCAGTCCCGAGATCATCGGACACTCGGGCGGGAAGTACGTGCGGGTCAGCAGGCCGCCGGCTGTCTGGAACGAGACGATGGAGATGTTGATCGTGCCGGAGAAGAAGTTCCACACGACCAGACCGCAGAACAGGTACAGGGCGAAGCTGTTGAGCTTCCCGTTGCCCGCGATCGGCGCCTGGGCGCCGAGGATGATGCCGAAGACCACCGTGTAGATCGCCAGGGTGGTGGCCGGGTTGATCAGCGACCACAGCCAGCCGATGAAGCTCTTCTTGTACCGGGACTTGAGGTCCCGCTGGGCCAGGTTGGCGATCAGCGTGCGATAGGACCAGACCTGGGCTGGGGTGGACAAGGGGTGAACCTCACGAGACTGCGGGGGACTCCACGACGCTAGCAGTCGGGCCGCGACCGCCTGCGGTCACTCGGCGGCGTCGCTCAGCGCCTCGGAGAGCGCCGGATGCACGAAGATGCTCTCGGCGAGGTCGTTGGCGCGGAGCCCGTTGGTGACCGCGACCGCGATCACCGAGATCAGTTCGGCCGCATGACGGCCGACGATCGAGCCGCCGAGGATGACACCGGTCGCGGGGTCCGAGATGATCTTGACGAAGCCGCGGGAGTCGCCGTCGATGAGCGCGCGTGCGGTCGACGCGAACGGCACCTTGGTCACCCGGACCTTGCGGCCCTCGGCGAACGCGTCCGCCTCGGCGAGTCCGACGTCGGCGACCTCGGGGTCGGTGAAGATGGCCGACGCGGCCTTGTCGTAGTCGAGGTGGCGGTGGTCGACCTTGTGGAGCCCCATCACGTGCTCGGCGATCTTGCGGCCCTGCATCGTCGCCACCGACGACAAGGGCAGCTTCCCCGACACGTCGCCCGCCAGATAGATGTGCTCGACGTTGGTCCGCATGTGATGGTCGAGCGTCCGAGGCCAGGACCCGTCGAGTTCCACGCCCGCGGCCTCGAGGCCCAGACCCTCCACGTTCGGGATCGAACCGATGGCCAGCAGACAGTGCGAGCCGTCCACCGAGCGACCGTCGTCGCAGTGCAGGGTCACGCCGTCGCCGCGGACATCGACCGACTCGGCACGGGCGCCCTTGAGCAGGTGCACGCCCCGCCGGAGGAAGTCCTCCTCGAGGACGGCGGCCACCTCGGGGTCCTTGCTCGGGAGCACCTGCTGGCGCGACACGATGAGGGTGACCTCGGAACCGAAGCTCGAGAACATGTGGACGAACTCCACACCGGTCACGCCCGATCCGACGACGACGAGGTGCTCGGGCAGTTCACGGGGCGGATACGCGTCACGCGTGGTCAGCATCCGGTGCCCATCCGGGGCGGCCCACTCCGGGATCCGGGGGCGGCTGCCGGTCGAGACCATCACGGCGTCGGCGTGGAACGCCTGCGTGCCGGCGTCGGTGTCGGCGACCACGGTGTGGGCGTCCTGCAACCGGCCGGCCCCACGCACGATCGCCACGCCCTGGCTCTGGAGCAGTCGCAGGTTCTGCGCCTCCATGTGCGCACTCAACTCGCTCACCCGCGACCGCAGGGATGCCAGGTCCACATGCGCCGGCTCGACATCGAGTCCCATCGCCGCCGCGGTCGCCACGTCCTGCAGGCGCTCACCCGTGGCGATCATCGCCTTCGACGGGATGCAGTCCCACAGGTGCGCCGCGCCGCCCACGACGTCTCG
>CAJBIS010000287.1 GCA_903953195.1 uncultured Actinomycetes bacterium | reverse complement strand
GCTCACGGTGAGGTTCCGCACGTGCAGTCCCGAGGCGTCCAGGCGGGCTCGCTGCGTCCAGGCCCGCCAGCCGAGCACGCACGCTCCGATCACGGTCGCCGCGGCCAACACGACCGGTGACAGCGGATCCTCGGACGTGCGCGTCAGCCCCGCCGCCGCCACACGGAACCCGACGAGCGCGACGGCCACGACCGGCAGCGCCAGCGCGAGGCACCGGCCCGGCAGCGCCGACGAGAGTTCGACCACCCAGTCGCCCGAGGCACCCCGGCTGTCTCCGAGTGGTCCGGCGTCGTCGTGACCCGAGTCGCTCGGATCGTCGGAGCCGGGCGCTGCAGGGTCCACGATCTGCGACGCTACCGTGCTCTCACATGTCCACCGCCGCACGACCACATGCCTGAGCTCGTCGCCGTCGCGCTCCCCGGCGGACCCGCGTTCGTCGACGCCGTGCAGCGCATCTGGGACGCCGGCGACGCGATCCTCCCCGTCGATCCGACGGCACCGCCCGCGCAGCTCGACCTGGTCCTCGGGACCGCACGACCGGCGCGGTTCCTCGACGAGTCCGGGTTGCACCCGCTCGCCGACGCCCTCCCGGTCGAGTCCGGCGATGCCGTCGTCATCACGACATCGGGTTCGACGGGCACACCGCGGGCGGCGGTCATCACCCACGACGCCGTCGAGGCCGCGGCCTACGCCACGAGCACCGCACTCGGCGTCGCGGCCGACACGCACTGGCTGGCATGCCTCCCGCTGCACCACGTCGGCGGCTGCTCGGTGATCACCCGCGCCCTCCACACCGGTGCCGGTCTCGACGTGATCGACCGGGCGGACCCGGTGCGCATCGAGGCGGCCGCAGCGGGTGGCGCCACGCACGTCTCGCTGGTCCCGACGGCGCTGGCGCGCATCGACCCGGCCCGGTGGCGGGTGATCCTGCTCGGCGGTTCCGCCGCACCCGCGGATCGGCCGGCCAACGTGGTGGCCACCTACGGCATGACCGAGACGTTCGGCGGCGTCGTCTACGACGGGCTGCCGCTCAACGGCGTCGGCATGCGCGTCGCCGGCGAGCCGGGCGCTCCGTGGAGCATCCCCGCCCCGATCGAGCTGCGCACCCCGTCGCTGATGCGGTGCTACCGGGACGGCACCCAGCCGGCCTCGGACGATGGCTGGTACCGCACCGGTGATCTGGGCACCATCGATCCGGCCACCGGGCTGCTGTCGGTGGCCGGTCGCGCCGACGACCTGATCATCACCGGTGGCGAGAACATCTGGCCCACCCCCGTCGAGGCGGCACTGTCCACCCACCCCCAGGTCGCTCAGGTGGCCGTCGCCGGCCGCCCCGACCCCGAGTGGGGCCAGCGGGTCGTGGCGTGGGTCGTGCCGGTCGATCCCCGCGACCCGCCGACGCTCGATGCACTGCGGGTCCATGCCAAGACGACCCTCCCGGCACCGGCGGCACCACGTGAGCTCGTGCTGGTCGATTCGCTCCCGC
Organism: uncultured Actinomycetes bacterium; assembly: GCA_903953195.1. Taxonomy (GTDB): domain Bacteria; phylum Actinomycetota; class Acidimicrobiia; order Acidimicrobiales; family Microtrichaceae; genus SXMI01. Next base: position 1,902 of record CAJBIS010000287.1, on the reverse strand, counting down.
GCACCCCGCTGGGCAAAATCGTGCGGCACCGACTCGGAGGGTCGACCAGCGACGATGGGTGAGCTCAACACCACCAACACCGCGACGGGCGGCGACGACGCGTCCGGGGTGCGCTTCCATCACATCGCCATCGCGGTCGAGCACATCACCGACCCGTGGGCACTGTTCGCCGACGCACTCGGCGGTCGCTACATCGACCGCGGCATCAGCTCGGGGTTCGGCTGGACCCAGCTCCGGTTCGCCAACGGGTTCGTGGTCGAGGGCATCCACCCGGAGGCGGGCGACGAGTTCCTCGCGAAGTTCCTGCAGCGCTCCGGACCCGGCCCGCACCACCTGACCTTCACGGTGCCCGACCTCGACGAGCGCATCGCCGCGCTCGCGGCCGACGGGATCACGGTCGTCGGCGAGGGCCAGAGCGACCCGACCTGGCGCGAGGCCTTCATCCATCCCCGCGACGCCCACGGCATCGTCGTCCAGATCGCGCAGAGCGATGTGCCCGAGGTCCCGACACAGGACCCGCCGGACGGCTTCCCGGAGCTGTCGTTCGACCATCCGCTCGCGGCGCTCAGCCGGGTCGTGCACGCCGTCGCCGACCTCCCCGCGGCGCTCCACCTGTTCCGGGACCTGCTGGGTGGCCGGGTCACGGCGAGCGGCGCGGCCGTCGACGGCAACCACTGGAGCGAGCTGTCGTGGGACGGCGCCGGACGCCTCCGGCTGCTCGAGGCGGTGCACGGTCCGCTCGCCGACTGGCTCGGTGACCGGCCCGGGCGCCTCCGCCACCTCTACTTCAACTTCGACGAGCCGGCATCGGTCCCGGGTGCCGTGCGCGTCGCCGAGGGCCGCTGGGCGATCGACGAGGCGTGCGGGACCCGCATCGTCATCTCGTCCACCGCCCGCTGAGCCCGCTCAGAGCAGCATCCCGCCGTCGACGACCAGCGTCGTCCCCGTGATCCACGAGGCGGCATCGCTCGAGAGGAACAGGACGGCCCGGGCTATGTCCTCGACCTCACCGAGTCGGTCGAGCGGCACCATCCGGGCGACGGCCGCCTCGTTCGGCTCCCAGAGCGCCCGTGCCATGTCGGTCTTGACCAGCCCCGGACACACCGCATTGACCCGGACGCCCGGAGCGAGTTCCTTCGCGAGCGACTTCGTGAGGTGGATCAACGCGGCCTTCGTCACGTTGTAGTGACCGATCGAGGTCTCGACCGACATGCCACCGATCGACGACACGTTGACGACGCTGCCGCCGCGCGCCTGCATCGACTGGCGCCACGCCTCCTGGATCCAGACGAATGCGCCGCGCAGGTTGACGTCGTAGGTCTTGTCGAGACGCGGCAGATCGATGTCGATCATCGACCCCATGTACGGATTGGTCGCCGCGTTGTTGACCAGGATGTCGACCCCGCCGAACCGTTCCACGGTCGCCGCCACGCACGCAGCCGCGGCGTCGGGGTCACCGGCGTTCGCCGCGAACGTCGAGAGTTCCGCGTCGCCCGACGGGGTGATGCCGGCCACGGCCTCGTCGAGGGCGTCGGCCTTGCGTGACGAGAGCATCACCGAGGCGCCCGCAGCCGCGAACTCGGCGGCGACCGCTCGCCCGATCCCGCGCGACGCACCCGTCACCAGCGCCACCCTGCCGTCGAGCCGTACGTCCATGACCGTGTCCCCCGTTCCGGCGCCCACGCTCGGACGCCCGCCGCCACCCTCGGCAACGGACCGGTGCCACTCGGCGCCGACGGAGCAGCGCGCGGCTCGGGTTAGCGTGCGGCCATGCCGAATCGCCTCGCCGGACAGACCAGCCCGTACCTGCGACAGCATGCCGACAACCCGGTCGACTGGTTCCCCTGGCGCGACGAGGCATTCGCGCTCGCCGCCGACTCCGATCGCCCGATCCTGCTGTCG
>CAJBIS010000286.1 GCA_903953195.1 uncultured Actinomycetes bacterium | reverse complement strand
GATCGGTGGGATCGTGGTCGTGGGTGGCGGGATCGCCGACGGATCGAACAGCGGCTCGACGGGGGCCTCGACGAGGGCCGCCCGCATGTACGACGCCCAGATCCGGGCCGGGTAGGTCCCGCCCATCACCTCGATGGGCGTGTTCGGCGGGGTCATGGACACCGGGCGGAACTGGCCGTTCTCGTCAGCTCGCGACTCGGCGAAACCGACCCAAACCGCCGTCGACAGCTGCGGCACGTAGCCACAGAACCACGCGTCGACGTTGTCCTCGGTCGATCCGGTCTTGCCGGCGGCCGGGCGTCCGATGCCGGCGTCCTTGCCCGTGCCCCGCTCGATCACTCCGGGGAGGATGTCGCTGACCTGCTTGGCCACCTCGGGCTCGATGCCCTTGTCCTGTGCGTGCTGGTGTTCGTGGAGCATGGTGCCGTCGCTCCGTTCGATCCGGGTCACGTACACCGGGGCGACGTGGATGCCGCCGTTCGCGAAGGTTCCGTAGGCGGTGGCCATGTCCTCGACGGTGACGTTGTTGGTGCCGAGCACGGCGGCGGGGTTCGCCTGCAGCGCCGTGTCGTCGATGCCGAGCCGGCGACCCACATCGACCGAGCGCTCCGCGCCCACCTGCCGGTCGAGGATCACGTTCGAGTAGCACGTGTTGGACGAGACCACCGTGCACTCCGCCATCGTCGCCGACCCGAGCGCTCCGCCGCTGACGGTCCAGCTCTCGCCCGGGAGGCGGTGCGTCACCGACGCCGGTGCGTCGAAGCGACGGGTCGCGGGCACCCCGTTCTCCAGCGCGGCGGCGAGCACGATGGGCTTGAAGGTCGAGCCCGTCTGACGACCGCCACCCCTGGCCAGGTTGATCTTCCTGTACGAGCTCGTGCCGAAGTAGTCGTGTCCGCCGACCATCGCCACGACGTAGCCGGTGCGGGGCTCCATCGAGACGAGCGCCGCATCGGGCGTCCCCGCGTTGAGGCCTCGGTCCGGCAGCGTCTCGTTGACGGCGGCCTCGGCGAGGAACTGACGGTACGGGTCGAGGGTCGTGGTGATGCGCAGGCCACCCCGGTACAGGTTGATGTACCGCTCGGTGTCGGTCTCACCGAGCAGGTCCGAGTCCTGCAGCAGCCAGCGCTTCACCTCGTCGACGAAGTGCGGCGCCGCATAGGAGGTCTGCTCCGTCGGTGCCGCCGGCGGGGCAAGGGTGAGCGGTGCCACCCGGGCGGCGTCACGGGCCGGTGGGTCGATCATGCCCAGGTCGGCCATGCGACCCAGCACCACGTCGCGTCGCTGGACCGCGAGCTCAGGGTGCAGCCGCGGGTCGTACGCGCCCGGGGCCCGGACGAGACCGGCGAGCAGCGCCGACTGCGGCAGGTCGAGGGCGCTGACCGGCACCCCGAAGTAGTTCCTCGCCGCCGCGTCGATGCCGTACGCGCCATCACCGAAGTAGATCGTGTTCAGGTACTGCTCGAGAATCACCTCCTTCGAGTAGTTCCGTTCGATGGCGAGTGCCATCGACGCCTCCTCGAGCTTGCGCTGCAGCGTCCGCTCCGGCGTCAGCAGCGCGTTCTTCACGTACTGCTGGGTGATCGTGGAGCCACCCTCGGAGACCGAGCCGGCCTTCGCGTTCGATCCCGCCGCACGGAGCACCGCCCGAGGGTCGACACCGGGATGCGTCCAGAAACGGGCGTCCTCGATCGCGACGATGGCGTCGCGGACCGACTGCGGGATGTCCCGGAGCGGGACCACGCGGCGGTTCTGCTCCTGCAGCACGGTGATGGGGTCGCCGTTGCGGTCGAGCAGCACCGACGGCTGGGCGTTCTCCGGCAGAGCCAGCGGGGGAGCGTCGCGGCCGGTGCCACAGGCCGCGAGGACGGTGGCCATGACCGCGACGGCGATGCCACCGGCGGCGAGTCGCGCGGCGGGCCGGCCGGCACGTCGGCGAGCCCCGGTGAACGGCGGGAGGAACACCCCGAGAGTGTGCCGTGACCGGGCCGCTCAGCGGTGGCACCCCGCCGTTCGACGGGGGAATTGCCGCGGAGCGGGGGTGAGGCGACGGTTACCATCACCCCGCCGAAGGAGGTGGCGAACCGTGCCGAACGTGGGGTCGAACCGAGGGTCTGCGCTCATCGCCGACCTCGAGTCCCGTGGACTCGTCCACGACACCACCGACCGGGCGGCGCTCGCCGAGCGGCTCGACTCCGGGCCGACGCCCGCCTACTGCGGATTCGACCCGACGGCGGACTCGTTGCACATCGGCAACCTGCAGTCGATTCTGCTGCTCCGACGGTTCCAGGACGCCGGCCACCCGCCGATCGCCCGCGTGGGCGGCGCCACCGGCATGATCGGCGACCCCTCGGGCCGCAGCGACGAACGGCAGTTCCTCGACACCGAGGTCCTCGACGCCAACCGGGTGGCCATCGGCGCGCAGCTCGGCCGGTTCCTGGATCTCGACGGCGGCTCCGCTCCCGGCGGTGCGCTCGTCGACAACCGGACGTGGACCGAGCCCATGGGCGTGCTCGACTTCCTGCGTGACGTCGGCAAGCACCTCACGGTCAACACGATGATGGCGAAGGACTCCGTGAAGAGCCGGCTCGACCGCGAGAGCGGCATCTCGTTCACCGAGTTCAGCTACATGCTCCTGCAGGCCAACGACTTCCTGGAGCTGCATCAGCGCCACGGCTGCGATCTGCAGGTCGCCGGTTCCGACCAGTGGGGCAACATCACCGCGGGCATCGACCTCGTCCGGCGGCGTACCGGCGACCACGTCCATGGTCTGACCGCACCGCTGATCGTCCGGGCCGACGGGTCGAAGTTCGGCAAGAGCGAGGGCCAGAACGTGTGGTTGTCGGCGGAGCGGACGAGCCCGTTCCAGCTGTACCAGTACTTCCTGAACGTTGCCGACGACGACGTGGAACCGTTCCTGCTGCGACTGACGCTCGTGGACGTCGAGACCTGCCGTTCCGTCGCTGAGGCCCACCGGGCCGAACCCGGGCGTCGTGAGGGGCAGCGGCGGCTGGCCCGGGAGCTGACGGCCCTGGTCCACGGTGCTGAGACGATCGGCCCGATCGAGTCGGCTGCGGGCGTGGTCTTCGCCGGCGAGCGCATCACGGACGCGGATCCTGCGGCGCTCGAGCTGCTGGCCAGCGAGCTGCCGACGTCGACGATCTCGGCGGGGGAGTTCCACGGCGCGGATCCCATCGAGCTCGTCGTGCGCACGGAGCTGGGCAAGTCCAAGGGCGAGGTGCGCCGGAACCTGCAGGGCTACTCGGTCAACCAGATCAATCTGGCCACCCGTGGCGACGCCCCCCTCGTTGCGGACGACCTGTTGCACGGCCGGTTCGTGCTGGTGCAGCGCGGTCGCAAGGCCCATCATCTCGTGGTTGTCGAGCCTGCCTGAGCGCCTGCCCAGCGGGGTGACGGGCGTCTCTCGCCGCCGAGTTGACTCTGTCGTAGGGGACCACTACTTTGGTCATTCGCCCCGGTGAGCCAGTCGGCCACCGAGGAAACGGAACCCCTGGAGCCCTCGGCCCCATGTTCCGGCTCGGTCCCCTGCGGGAGGCCAGCGATCCTTGACAACGGAAGAGAGGATGCCAAAAAGGCGAGTGCGGGAGGCCGCGCGCTGGTTCACCAGTGCGCTGTCGACCCATCAATTCAAGTAATGCACTTTCCGGACGTCCTTCCGTCTCACGGAAGGAAGCCAGAACTGTGCCAGTCGGTCGAGGGCAGCCAGCCCGAGACCGGCTCTCCTGATCGAATGACGACGACCTTCGGGCCGGCGTCAGAAGATCTTGACGGAGAGTTTGATCCTGGCTCAGGACGTACGCTGGCGGCGTGCCTAACACATGCAAGTCGAACGAGGTCCAAGGGAGCTTGCTCCCTGAAGACCTAGTGGCGCACGGGTGAGTAACACGTGAGAAACCTGCCCTCGAGTGGGGAATAACCCGGGGAAACCCGGGCTAATACCGCATACGCTCCTCTGGTCGCATGGCCGGAGGAGGAAAGTTTTTCGCTCAAGGAGGGTCTCGCGGCCTATCAGCTTGTTGGCGGGGTAACGGCCCACCAAGGCTACGACGG
>CAJBIS010000285.1 GCA_903953195.1 uncultured Actinomycetes bacterium | reverse complement strand
TCGTTCGCCGAGTACCGGCTGGCGCTCGAGGGGTCCGACGAGTGGGCGGCACGTGTGGTCGACGAGGGCGGCGGCTACCTCGCTCCCGGTCCGCTCAGCGAGGTCGCGGCGCAGCGGCACCCCTGGGCTGCGCTCGGCCCGCTCCTGCCCCACGGCCCGGCGCGCGACCTCGTCCGACAGGAACGGGTCCTGCGCGGCGAGGACTGCGCCGGCGACACAGCCACCGACGACACAGCGACCGGCGACACAGCCACCGACGACACGGCGGCCGACGGTGTGAGCGGTTCCGGGCTCCCCGTGGCGCTCACACCATGGGAGGGCCCGTACGCCGTCGCAACCTACCGGCCCGATGGCGCCGACTTCCCTCGACCCGACGTCGCCACACCCCGCACGCCGGTGGACGGCTCCCCCCGGCCCGACTGTCCCGACGGGGCCGACGGCACCCGGGCACTGCTCGACACCGTCCGGCACTGGGCGTCGCACAGCACCGGCACCGTGCGCGCCGTGTGCGTCGAGGGCACGGCCGACGACGCCGTCGCCTCCGTCATCGCCGCCCGGGACGACGCGGCAGCCGATCAGCCCGGCACGGTGCCCCTGCTCGCACCCGTCGGGCCCGGCACCGCCATCGCACTGATCGCCTGGGCGGCCGCATCGGGCGGCGCGCACGGTCGGCGACGCGGCATGGCGACCGGGCGCTTCGAGGCCTGGTGGTGCGCCGCGGTGCTCGCCGGCGTCGAGGACGACTGGCCGCTCGACATCGGTGGCGCGATCAGCGAGCTCGACTGGTACGTCTGGTCGGACGGCACCCCGTCGATCGGCTGGGAGTGTCGACTCGCCGTCGCCGATGCCGTCGACGGTCTGGCCTGGGCGCTCGACGCCGTCGACCGCATCCCCTGACGGCAGGGGCCGAGGACCCGGTCGAGGTAGGCGTTGTGGAACACGCGGGCCGGGTCCATGCGGTCCCGGAGCGCCTGGAACTCGGCCCAACGCGGGTACGCGGGCGCCAGGTCGGCAGCGGTGCGGCGATGCAGCTTGCCCCAGTGCGGCCGGCCGCCGAGCTCACGCATGACCGATTCGACGCGACCGAAGTACTCCTCGTGCGGCATGTCCCGGTACATGTGGACGGCGACGTAGCCGGTGTCACGGCCCGAGGCGCTCGACAGCGCGATGTCGTCGGCGCCGGTGGCGCGCACCTCGACCGGGAAGCTGATCGGGTAGCCCAGATCGTTCACGATCGAGCGGACCGCCCGGACCGCGTCCACGGTGGCGTCGAGCGGCACGGCGTACTCCATCTCGACGAACCGCACATCACGCGGTGAGGCGAACACCCGGTACGAACGGTCGATGTACTCGACCCGACCGGCGGACGGCAGGCGCTTGCCCAGCGTCGGGAGCAGCGACGGTCGCCACGTGCCGATCCGGTTCACGGCACCGAAGAGCACGTTGGTGGCGAGTCGGTCGTACACGAACGTGTCGCGCCGTGAGCGGGGCCGCACCGGTTCGGTCGTGCGGCGGTTCGACTTCGTCAGAGCCCAGCGCGTGTGCGGCACCCAGAAGAACTCGAAGTGGTCGTGCGAGCCGAACGTCTCGGGCAGCGACTCGAGCACCTCGTCGATCAGCCTGGGTTCCTCGATCGCCTGCAGGTGGAACGCCGGTTCGACCTGCAGCGTCAGTGTCGAGATCAGGCCCAGCGCCCCGAGTCCCACCCGGGCGGCGGCGAACAGGTCCGGCTCCTGCGTCGCCGAGCACTCGTGCACCTCGCCCGCACCGTCGATGATCCGCATCTCGGAGATCGCCGTCGACAGGTTCCCGAACCGCAGACCGGTGCCGTGTGTGCCGGTGGACGTGGCGCCGGCGACGCTCTGCACGTCGATGTCGCCGAGGTTGCTGAGCGCGAGCCCTCGTGTCCAGAGGAACGCGGAGAGTTCGTGCAGCGTGATGCCCGACTGCACCGTGACGGTCCGGGCGGCATGGTCGACGTCGAGCACCTGCGCGTAGCTGCTGAGATCGCAGAGCACGCCGTCGCTCAGCGCGATGTCGGTGAACGAGTGGCCGGCCCCGACCGCCTTGATGGTGCGGCCGTCGGTCGCCGCTGCCGCGACGAGCCGGCGGAGTTCCGGCTCACCCGTCGGCCGGGCGATGACGGCACGGCACCGCTGGTTGCCCGCCCAGTTCGACCACCACCTCGCCTGGTGGTGCGGCTCGGGCCCGGACGCGACGAGGACCCCCTCTCGGGGGCCCTCGCTCGACGTTCCGGAGTTCGTCACCGGTTCTGCAGCGCCTCGATGAGCTTCGGCAGCACCTTGTGCACGTCGCCCACGATGCCGAGGTCCGCGACCGAGAAGATCGGGGCCTCAGGATCCTTGTTGATGGCGATGATGTGCTTCGAGCCCTTCATGCCCACCAGGTGCTGCGTGGCGCCCGAGATGCCGGCGGCGATGTAGACGTTCGGCTTCACGACCTTGCCGGTCTGGCCGACCTGGTACGAGTAGGGCACCCAGCCGGCGTCGACGATGGCGCGTGACGCGCCCGGAGCCGCTCCCAGCGACTTCGCGAGCTGCTCCACCATGTCGAAGCTGTCGCTCTCGCCCAGGCCACGGCCGCCGGACACGACGACGTCGGCGTCGTCGAGGCTCGGGCCCGTCTGCTCCTCGACGAAGCGGTTGGTCACCACCGCGGCGCCGGTGGCACCGAGGTCCGGCACCGAGAGGTCCGAGACCGCGGCGGCTCCGCCACCGGTCTCCTCGGCGGCGAACGACTTCGGGCGGATCAGGAAGATGTCCGGGGTCGAGGCCGTGAACTTCGTGACGACGTTGGTCGTGCCGCCGAAGATCGGCTCCACACCGGCGAGCGAACCGTCGCGCTCGGCGATGTCCACGACGTTGGTGATCACCGGGGCGTCGAGCTTCACCGAGAGGCGCCCGGCCACGTCGCGACCGTCGTAGCTGGTGGCCAGGAAGATGGCGTCGGGGCCACTCCCCGCCTGCACCGCGGCGGCGATCGCACCGGCGACGGCGGGGCCGGCCAGCTTGCCGTCGACACCCGGGACGTTGTGCACGGCGGTGGCGCCGTTGGCACCGACCACAGCGGCCACATCGTTGCCGGCCGTCGAGACGCACTCGACGGTGTCGGCGAGCTCGCGGGCCTTGGCCAGCATCTCGAGGGTCGTGTTGGACACCTTGCCGTCAGCGGCTTCGGCGAACACCCAGATCTTGGAAACGGTCATGTCGGTCGTGCTCCTCTTCGTTCGTGCTGCAGTCGGGTCGTTCAGGTCGTGGTCGGGGGCCGACTCAGATGACCTTGAGCTCCGCCAGGAAGTCGACGACCTTCTGGAAGCCCTCGCCGTCGTCCTCGACGATCGTGCCGGCCTCGCGGGCCTCGGCCTCGCTCACCTCGATGATCTCCTGACCGGCGCCCGCCCAGCCGACCTGCCCGGCCTCGAGGCCGAGGTCGGCGACGGTGACCTGGTCGAGCGGCTTGGACTTCGCCGCCATGATCCCCTTGAACGAGGGGTACCGCGGCTCCACGACACCGGCGGTCACCGACACGACGGCCGGCAGCGGGCACTCGACGTCGTCGTAGCCCGCCTCGGTCTGACGCTGGACCTTGACGGCCGAGCCGTCCACGGTGATCGACTTCGCGAAGGTGACCGAGGGGAGGCCGAGGATCTCGGCGACCATCTCGGGAACGGTCCCGGTGTACCCGTCCGACGACTCGGTCGCGGTCAGCACCAGATCGGCGTCGCCGGCACGGCCGATGGCCTTGGCCAGCACCTTCGCCGTGGTCAGCGCGTCGCTGCCCTTGAGGGCGTCGTCGGAGACCAGCACGGCCTTGGCGGCACCCATGGCGAGAGCGGTGCGCAGACCGCTCTGCTCATCGTTCGGGGCCATCGAGACCAGGGTGACCTCGCCTCCGCCGGCGGCGTCGACGAGCTGGAGCGCCATCTCGACGCCGTAGCTGTCGGACTCGTCGAGGATGAGCTTGCCGCTCCGAACGAGGGTCTTGCTCTCGGGGTCGAGTGCACCCGGGTCCGCCGGGTCGGGGATCTGCTTGACACATACGACGACGTTCATGGACGTCAGTCTGCCGCGGGCTACCCGCCGGTAACAAAATGGGTGCCGATGAGCTCCTCGAGCTCCCCGGCGGGCATCGGCACCCCGAACAGATAGCCCTGCCCCTGGGCGCAGCCGAGGGCCCGGATGGCCGCCAACTGCTCGGTCGTCTCGATGCCCTCGGCCACCACCTGCAGCGACAGCGAGCGGGCCAACTGCACCACCGACGACACCACCGCGGCATCGATCGTGTCGGTGGCCGCGCCCTCCACGAACGACTGGTCGACCTTGATCACGTCGATCGGGAAGTCCCGGATGCGGCTGAGGCTGGAGTAGCCCGTGCCGAAGTCGTCGAGGGCGAGTCGAACGCCAGCGGCCCGGAGCTCCTGGACCGACTCGGCGAGCTCGCCGACGACCTCGATCAGCACCGATTCGGTGATCTCGATGCAGAGGCGTTCGGCGGGCGCGTCCGCCCGCTCGAGCGCCTGCAGAATCGTCGTCGCGGCACCGGGGTGCGCGAGCTGCCGACCGGACAGGTTCACCATCACCTCGAACTCCGGGTCGATCCGGTGCCACCGACCGAGCTGTTCACATGCGGCGGCCACCACGATCTCGCCGAGCGGCACGATGAGTCCGGTCTCCTCGGCGATGTCGAGGAACGCGTGCGGCTCGAGCATGGTCGGCGAGGTGTCGTGGATCCGGGCCAGCGCCTCGGCGCCGACGATCCGGCCGCTCGGGAGATCGACCAGCGGTTGGAACAGCGTGCTGACGCGACCGTCCCTGATGGAGTCCTCGACGATCTGCCACACCTCGAACCGGAGGCGGTCGCGGCGCCGCATCTCGTCGTCGTAGGTGGCCCAGCGGTTCCGGCCGGCGAGCTTGGCGCGATACATGGCGGCATCAGCCCGGTGCACGGCCTCGTCGGCGGTGATCCCGGCGTCATCCCGGGTGAGCGTTGCGACACCGACGCTCACGTTGAGCGCCAGGTTCACGCCGTCGATCGCAACCCGGTCGTCGAGGGAGTCCATGAGCGCACCGACTCGCGAGCCGACGCTCGATAGTTCGGTGAGGTGCCGCAGCACGACCACGAACTCGTCACCACCGACCCGGGCGACCATGTCGCCGGGGCGCAGCACGAGTCGGAGGCGTCGCCCGACCTCGATCAGGAGTCGGTCCCCCGCCTCGTGACCGAGGGCGTCGTTCACCTCTTTGAAGTAGTCGAGGTCGACGAACATCACGGCCATCGACTCGCCGGTGGCCAGCGATGGCAGGGAGTCGTTCAGGAACTCGAACAGCGCCCGCCGATTGGCCAGACCGGTGAGCGGGTCCTGACGGGCCTGCCGCTCGAGCTCCGCCTCGGCTGAACGACGGGTGGTCTGATCGGTGACGGCCACGAGCGTGCCCACCCGTCGCTCAGCGTCGTCCCACAGGGCGGTGGCGCTGAGTTCGATCCAGCGCCGCGAGCCGTCGCGGGTGCCGATCCACGCCGCCCGGACGATGGGGCCGCCGCCGAGTTGCAGTGTGGAGCACACCTCGCCCAGTTCGGCGACGAACGCCTCGTCGAAGGGCGCGGTCCACCCGCGCCCGAGGGTGACCGCCGGCCCCACCGCGGTCAACTGTGACCACGTGGTGTTGGCGTACACGCAGTTCAGCTCCGGGTCGAGCTGCAGGATGCCGAATGGCGCCGCAGCGGCGAGCTCGATGAACCGCTCGCTCCGGTCACGTTCGAGTTGGGCGGCCCGGGCCGAGTACGCGGCCCAGTGTCGGAACACGACCCGCTGCACGAACAGCAGGTCGTCCTCGGTGAACGGCGCCGACTCGGCGTCATTGCGGGCGCAGACGACGGCACCGAGCTCATCCGCATCGGACCCCCATGGCACGACGATGAGCGATCGGATCGGATCGGCGCTCATGGCGCCACGCAGGACATCGGGCGCCATCGCTGCGACGTCCTCCGGCTGGACCTCGGCGACGAGGACGGGTTGGCCACTCAGGGTCGACCAGATCACGGGACCGGCCATCTCGTCGACGCGTCGGGGACTCTCGGCGTACTCGAGCAGCAGGTCGACACGATCTCGACGCCGTCCGTCACCGATGATCGGACCGTCGACTGACCATGCCGGTGTGATGCTGCGCAGGAGCAGCGCCACGTCGCCGACCTCGTGACCGAGCACACGCAGCAGCGAGTGGAGGACATCGCTGGGATCCTCCGACGACTGCAGACCCACTGACAGCGCATCGAGCCGCTCGATCGACGTCGTGAACGCCGTCAGCGCGGCGAGCGATCGTTCGGCCTCGACGCGAGCACGCTCGGACTCGGTGACGTCGTTGTTGAAGCACACGAGCAGCTCGGGCCTGCCGTCGACTCCGGTGATCACGAGGCCACGAGTGCGGAACCACCTCCACCCGCCATCTCGGTGCCGGTACGGGACCGTGAGATCGTGCTCGGGTGATCGCCCTCGCAGGTAGTCGTCGAGGGACGCGGTGACCACGTCGGCCATGTCGGGATCCACCCGATCCCACAGCTCCCATGCCGATCCACCGGGTTCGCCGTCGGCGAACCCCAGTCGCTCCGGGAAGCGACCACTGACCCAGAAGCGGCTCCGGTCTCGGAGGTCCCACAGGAACGCGCCGCTGTCGGCGGCCTCGTCGACGAACGAGACCAGTTCGTCCGATGTGCCGAGCGCGGTGAGGAGGCGCTCGGGCAGTCCGTCACCCGGAGATCCGGCACCGGGCGAAACGGCAGCCGTCACCTGTTCGGGCCAGTCACGGGATCGCCGCCGCCGGTGGAGTGCCCGCGACCGAGGGCACCGAGCGCCACCGTCGGTCGATTGGTGATGACCGCAGCGACGCCGAGCGCCGCGAGTTCGGCGATGCGGACCGGGTCATCGACGGTCCAGGTGTTGATGTCCAGGCCGAGTGCGCGGCAACGTTCCACCAGATCGGCGTCCACGAAGTGCTCCCACGGGTGCAGCGCCCGGTGGCCAGCTGCGACAGCCCGCTCCGGCGCGTCGGGGTGCGCGTTCAGGTCGGCGACGAGCACACCGGTGGGCACCTCGGGCGCCACCTCGTGGAAGTGGTCGAGTGTGGCGGCGTCGAAACTCGACACGATCACCCGGTCCTCGCACCCCGCAGCAGCGCGGTCCCGGAGCAGCTCTGCCACCGCGTCGGCCGGGCCGGTGCTCCATTCCACGCCCTCGCCGAGGTCGCCGGGATCGTTCTTGATCTCGACGTTGACCAGCACCCCGCGGCATGCATCGAGCGCTGCCCGGAGATCGCACGTCCCCGAGGGCGCGTCGTCGAGTGGGGTTCCCCACACCGTTCGCCCGTCCAGATACCACGCATCGTGGTGAACGATCAGCGAGTCGTTCTCCGTCAGCCGGACGTCGAGCTCCACGCCGTCGGCACCCTGTTCCACCGCCCCGGAGAAGGCCGCGACCGTGTTCTCCGGGTGGTCTGCCGAGGCACCGCGGTGCGCCACGACGAGCGGGGTTCGTGATGTCGACATGTGCTGGAAACTTTTCCTTTACACGGTGAGTGGTCGGCGATACGGTTGGATTGTTCACGGATTCACAAGTTCCCAGCTGCTGCGGGAAACCCGGGATCCGAGAATCTTGCACCAACCTACGCACCTGAGGGCCGTCCGCGGTCCGATTTCGACGGAGATGACGAGCACAGTGGCACTCACCTCAACCCGAAGCCTGGACATCGCATCCGACAACTGGCGTGACCAGTCCGCATGTCGGGACACCGATCCCACCCTGTTCTTCCCCGTCGGCACCACCGGCGCCGCCCTCGACCAGATCGCATCGGCCAAGGCCGTCTGCGACACCTGCGAGGCGAAGCAGCCGTGTCTCGAGTTCGCGCTGAGCACCAACCAGGACTCCGGCGTGTGGGGCGGCACCTCCGAGGAGGAGCGCCGCAAGCTGCGTCGGGCATGGGTCGCCCGCCAGCGTCAGGCCGCCGCCGCGGCCGCCGCCGCCGTCTGAGCACTCCGCTCGCCGACAGCCCCGAGTGACCGGCCGGTGAACCGGCCAGCATCCACCGACGCGTCTCAGAGCCCGACCGTCCGACCGGGCGGAACCGATTTCCGTTCGTCCTCGGCCGCCGGCGAGGACGCCACCGGCACCACCACGTCCACGCGGGTTCCCGGGTGCGATCGACCCGCTCGGTCGACGCCGAACGAGATCCGGCCCTGGAGCTCGTCGACGAGACCGCGGACGATGCTCAGTCCGAGACTGTCGGAGGTGGCCGGGTCGAAGTCCTCGGCGAGCCCGACGCCGTCGTCGACGACGCTCAACTCGAGTTCAGCCGACATTCGGCGCAGCCGCACCACGACCCGACCCCGCTCCCCGGGCAGCAGGGTGCCCGGCGGGTAGGCGTGATCGACGGCGTTCTGCAGCAACTCGGTCGTCACGACCGCCAACGACGTCGCCTCGGGCGAGGACAGTCGGCCGCCGTCGCCCTCGATGACGAAGTCGAGGCGCAGGTCGGGCGACGTGAGCCCCTCCTCCACGGTGCGGACCAGTGGCCGGACCACCTCGCCGACGTCGACGTCGTCACCCGAACTGCGCGACAGCGTCTCGTGCACCAGCGCGATCGAACGGATCCGCCGCACCGACTCCTCGATCGCGGCCTTCGCCGACGGCTCCGTCAGACGACGCCCCTGCAACCGGAGCAGCGACGAGATCGTCTGGAGGTTGTTCTTCACCCGGTGGTGGATCTCCTTGATCGTGGCGTCCTTCGAGACGAGCTCACGGTCACGCAGTCGCACCTCGGTCACGTCCCGGACGAGCATCACCGCGCCGACGACGCGGCCGTCGACGAGCAGCGGGATGCAGCGCAACACGAGCGTGGCGCCGTTGCGCTCGACCTCCTCGACGGTGGGCCGGGCGTGGAAGTAGGCGCGGTAGGTGGCGCTCGTCTCGGCGCCGAGCGTGGCCAGGTGCTCGCCCACCAGCCGCCGGGCGATCCCGACGCGACGCAGCGCCGAGACGGCGTTCGGTGACGCGAACTCGATTCGACCGTCGGCGTCGAGCACGAAGACGCCGTCCCCCACACGTGGCCCGCCCGTCGACACCACGGCCTCGTCGACGAACGGGAAGATGCCGTCGGCCACCATCCGTGCCAGTCGGTCGAACACCTGCTGGTACTGCACGGCGAGTTCGCTGGGGTTCTGGTCCAGGCCGAGCGAGGCCTCACGCACCATGACGGCGACGACACTGCCGGCGAACCGCACGGGCACCGCCGTGACCCGAACCCGCTCCCCCGCCAGGTTGGACTCGACCTCACCGGCGCAGATGTCACCCGTGCGGGCGGCGTCGGCGACGAGCGGGCGCTGGCCGGCGTCGACGATCCGGCCCACCACGTCGACGGCGAGCAGCGTCTGGGCGGTGTTGGGACGCACATGGTTCACAATCAGGAACCGGTCGGCCAGACCGTCGGACGCCGGGAGCGCCACGTAGAGGAGCAGGTCCGAGAACGCGAAGTCCGCCAGCAGGTCCCATGCGGCGACGAGCCGTCGCAGATGCCGCGCCGTCTCGGCCTCGACCGGCGGAACGACCATCGCCGCGTGTTCCGCAGTGAAGTCCGCCTCGTCGTCGGGGATCTCGATCGCCTTCGCCGCCGCGAGATCGCCACGGGGCCCGGGCCCGGGGAACGACGGATCGGTGCTCACCGGAAGATCCTCTCACCGAGGCGCAGCAGTCCGGCGAGCGAGTGGATGTCGTCGTCGAAGTAGGGAATCGACACGGTCACGTCGGGCGTCGAGCTCAATTCGGCGCGCTGTTCCGCCTCGCGACGGGCGACGACCTGGTAGTCGAGGAAGCTCTCCCCCACCTGGGCCAGCACGTGCGACAGCCGCGGCACGGCGTCGGCGTCGAGCCCGAGTTCGGGGGCGAGCTGCTGTGCCAGCAGGCCGGCATCGTGGGTGAGCGCCCGGGCCGACGAGGTGGACGCCCGATCGAGCAACAGGTCGGGCAGCACCTTGTTCAGCACGAGCGCGCCGACGTGGTAGCCGCGCTCGTGGAGCAACTGCAGGAAGAACTCCGCCTCGCGCGCCGGTGCGACCTCGAGCGTCGAGACCACGAGGAAGGACGTCTGCGGCCCACCCAGCAGCGTCGTCACGGCCCGGGCCCGCTCGACGAACCCGTCGTACATGGTCTGGAAGAGCATGAAGAACTCGGCGATGTCCTCGAGGAACTGTGTGCCGAGGATCCGGTCGGCGATCGTGTAGAAGGGCTTCGACGCGAAGCTGATCAGCCGCGACCGGTACGGCGTGATCAACCAGCGCAGCAGCGACGACGAGAAGAAGTCCGCCATCCGGTCGGGGGCGTCGAGGAAGTCGATCGCGTTCCGGGTCGGCGGCGTGTCGACGACGATGAGGTCGTAGCGGCCCGAGGTGTGGATCTCGTAGAGCCGCTCCATGGCCACGTAGTCGTGACTCTGCACGAACTTGCCGGTGATGTTCTGGTAGAGCGGGTTCGCCAGGATCGCATCCCGCGTCGCCTGGTCCGGCGCGTGCTGGCGCACGAGATCGTCCCACGACTGCTTCGTGTCGAGCATCGCCGCCCACAGCTCGCCCTCCGGGCGCACGCCGGCGGACGCGAAGGCCGCAGGGTCGACGC
>CAJBIS010000284.1 GCA_903953195.1 uncultured Actinomycetes bacterium | reverse complement strand
GTCGTCGTCGTCGTACACCGTGAAGGATGTGTTCTTCTTCGGCGGGAAGGAGGCGTCCGAGCCGGAGAACGTCAAGGGTGAGCGGTCGTTGATCGACAAGGCGTGGCGCCGTGTGGTCACGGTGTTCCAGCCGAAGAACCCGCCGCTGTACGCCGCGATCACCGTGCAGAAGAACACGACCCAGCTGGTGGCGCCGGGTGAGGCGCCCCCACCGCCCAAGGTGGACGAGTCGGCGGACGTGGTGACGGTGGTCGTGATGCGGAACCTGGGGACCCGGCGTCTGATCCCGTTCCTGTTCACGCTGTTCTCGGGCATCGTGTTCTTCGTGTTGGTGTGGATGCTCCACAACCGTGACAAGCGCGCCATGCAGGTGCGCGGCGAGTGGGATCCGGCCAAGGCGTTGCCGGCCGAGGCGAGCTGACCGGTGGGGCAGTACCTCCCGATTCTGGCGATGCTCGTGCTGGCGGCCCTGTTCGCCGGCCTGAGCCTCATCGCCTCGAGCATCCTGAACCCTCGGCGTCCCACCGACGCCAAGGTGGCGCCCTACGAGTGCGGCATCGTCGACCAGACCGAACCGCCGGAACGCTTCCCGGTGCGGTTCTTCCTGATCGCGATGATCTTCATCGTCTTCGACATCGAGATCATCTTCTTCTACCCGTTCACGCTCGTGTACGAGGAGCTCGGCGGGTTCGGACTGGTCGCCATCGGCATCTTCGCCGCAGCGGTGTTCGAGTCGTTCCTCTACCTGATCCGCAACGGCGCCCTGAACTGGGGTCCGGCGAAGCAGCTCCGGCGTACCCGCCTGCAGTCGTCCCCGCAGCGGACGACCACCAACACGATCCGCCGTGTGGGCACCGAGGGCCGTGAGCCGACCGAGGTCGCGGCCTGATGGGTCTGATCAGCGACATCGGCGACGACGGCCTGGGTGGTCTCGGCCACAACATCCTCACCGGCCGCATCGAGGACCTGGTGCTGTGGGCCCGCAAGCGGAGCTGCTGGCCGGCGACGTTCGGTCTGGCGTGCTGCGCGATCGAGATGATGGCTGCCGGTGGAGCGCACTACGACGTCGCCCGCTTCGGCATGGAGGTCTTCCGGGCGTCGCCCCGCCAGGCCGACCTGATGATCGTGGCCGGCCGGGTCTCGCAGAAGATGGCGCCGGTGCTGCGCCAGATCTACGACCAGATGATGGAACCCAAGTGGGTCATCTCGATGGGCGTGTGTGCCTCATCCGGCGGCATGTTCAACAACTACGCCATCGTGCAGGGCGTCGACCAGGTCGTGCCGGTCGACGTCTACGCGCCCGGTTGCCCTCCCGGACCCGAGACGCTCCTGCACGCCATCACGACGTTGCACGGACTCATCGAGAACGGCGAGATCCTGCGCCGCCGCGACGCCAACGGTGCCGGCGCCGGGATCACCATCGATCAACTCGACGGCCAGGCGGCGTCACCTGTGAGTTCGCCGGTGGTCCGTCCGGTCGCCGCTGCTGAAGGCCTGCGGTGATGTCCGACGACGCGGCGCCGGTCGACGGCGAGGACGAGGTCACCGCCGACGCGCCGGCCGAGGAGCCGGTCGAACTGCTGCACGGTGTCCCGGTCAGCGAGTCGCGTGGCCAGGTGGTGCTGCATCCGGATCGTGCCGGCTACCGGTCGCTCATCGAGCAGCTCCGCCGCGAGGGCTACTGGGTGGCGGTCGACCTCTGTGCGGTGGACTACCTGCAGACCCCGGGTCGTCGTGGACTGCCCGCGTCGGTGGCGCCGGAACGCTTCGAGGTGGTCGTCAACCTGCTCGACCATCGCGAGCGTCGCCGCATCCGTGTCCGAGTGCAGGTGCCCGCCGACGACGCGACCGTGCCGTCGTTGTTCGATGTGCACCCCGGTCTCGAGGCGTCCGAGCGAGAGACGCACGACCTCATGGGCATCGTCTTCGAGGGTCATCCGGACCTGTCCCGGATCCTCCT
>CAJBIS010000283.1 GCA_903953195.1 uncultured Actinomycetes bacterium | reverse complement strand
TTCAGCCACGCCGATCTGGAGACCGCCGAGTCCGTGCTCGAGGAGTACGGACGGTTCATGCAGGAGGTCTTCGGACCGACGAACGCCATCGGTGACCGTCAGGGTCTGCAGTGGAGCCCCGAGGGCGTGTCACTGCCCGACGAGCTCAAGCGGGCGTACGCCAAGTTCGTCGAGGCCGGTTGGCAGGGACTGAACGGTGAGGTCGAGTACGGCGGGGCCGGCTTCCCCGAGGCCGTGTTCACCCTCGGCGCCGAGTTCATGATCGGGGCCAACGGCGCGCTGTCGATGGCACCCGGCCTCACCACCGGCGCCATCGAGTGCCTGCAGGAGTGGGGCAGCGAGGAGCAGAAGGAGGTGTACCTCCGCAAGCTCATGACCGGCGAGTGGACGGGCACCATGAACCTCACCGAGCCGCAGGCCGGCTCCGACGTCGGCCTGGCGACGACGAAGGCCGTCCCCCAGGACGACGGCACCTACCTGATCAGCGGCACGAAGATCTACATCTCGTTCGGCGAGCACGACATCGCCGAGAACATCGTCCACCTGGTGCTGGCGCGCACGCCGGACGCACCCGCCGGCACGAAGGGCATCTCGCTGTTCATCGTGCCGAAGTTCCTGGTGAACGACGACGGGTCACTCGGCGAGCGCAACGACGTCACGTGCGTGTCGATCGAGCACAAGATGGGCATCCACTCCTCCCCCACCTGCGTGCTGAGCTACGGCGACCGCGGGGGCGCCATCGGGTTCCTCGTCGGCGAGGAGGGCCAGGGCATGCGGGCCATGTTCACGATGATGAACTCGGCGCGCATCGCCGTCGGCGTGCAGGGCATCGGGCTCGGCGACGCCGCCTACCAGAAGGCCTGGCAGTACGCCCAGGACCGCAAGCAGGGTCGCGAGATCGGCGGCGAGTCGAAGGACGCGGCCCCGATCATCGTGCACCCCGACGTGCGTCGGATGCTCCTGTTCATGCGCAGCCACATCGAGGCCATGCGCGGGCTCGCGGTCTACAACGCCGCGGCCCTGGATCTGTCCCGAGCGCTCGAGGGCGACGACGCCGAGCGCTGGCGGGAGATCGCCGAGCTGCTCACGCCGGTGACCAAGGCGTGGTGCACCGACGTCGGACTCGAGGTCACCTCGACCGCCATCCAGATCTACGGCGGCATGGGCTACGTCGAGGAGAGCGGCGTGGCGCAGTACTTCCGGGACGCCCGGATCGCCCCGATCTACGAGGGCACCAACGGCATCCAGGCCATGGACCTCGTCGGCCGGAAACTGCCGATGCGCATGGGCGCGGTCGTGACCGAGCACCTGCAGCGCATGCGCGACCTCGACGCCGCGCTCGAGGCGGCCGGCGACGAGTTCGCGTCGATCCGCACCAACCTGGCCTCGTCGATCGACGCGCTCGGAAACGCGACCGAGTGGATCATGACGAACGGGCTCGCCGATCCGCGCCAGGCGCTCGCGGGTGCGACGCCGTACCTGGCGATGTTCGGCAACGTGACCGGCGGCTGGATCCTGGCCCGGCTCGCACTCGCCGCACACGAGGAACTCGCCGGCGGATCGGGTGACACCGAGTACCTCAACGCCAAGATCGTCGAGGCCCGGTACTACGCCGAGCAGCACCTGCCACGCGTGGCCGGACTCGTGAGCGCCGTCACCGCCGGCGACCGCGACCTGTACGCCGTGGGGGTCGACGGTCTCGCCTCGGCGTGACCACCGGGGCGCAGCCCCGCCACGAACACCGGGGCGCAGCCCCGTCACGAACACCGCGGCGCAGCCCCGCCACGAACACCGCGGCGCAGCCCCGCCACCCACACCGGTAGCCTCGCGACCGTCATGCTCGACCACGTCT
>CAJBIS010000282.1 GCA_903953195.1 uncultured Actinomycetes bacterium | reverse complement strand
CTCGACACCGTGGGCAACACCACCAAGGCCGTCACCAAGGGCTTCGCCATCGGCTCGGCGGTCATCGCCGCCGTCGCACTGTTCGCCTCGTTCCGCGAGACCATCGCCGCCGACCTCGGCGGTGTGGGCGACGTGGCGCAGAAGTTCAGCGACGTCGCCATCAACATCGCGGATCCCAAGACGTTCGCCGGTGGGCTCATCGGCGCCACGGTCGTGTTCCTCTTCTCGTCGCTCGCCATCCTGGCGGTGGGTCGGACCGCCGGCACCGTCGTGCAGGAGGTGCGGCGCCAGTTCCGTGAGAAGCCCGGGATCATGGACTACACCGAGAAGCCCGACTACGGCCCGGTCATCGACATCTGCACCGGTGCCGCACTGCGCGAGCTGACGACCCCGGCGCTGCTCGCCGTGCTCATGCCACTCGTCGTCGGCTTCGGCCTCGGCGCCTACGCGCTCGGCGGGTTCCTCGCCGCCACGATCATCGTGGGTGCGCTCATGGCCAACTTCCTGTCCAACGCCGGTGGCGCCTGGGACAACGGCAAGAAGTACATCGAGGAGGGCAACCTCGGGGGCAAGGGCTCCGAGGTCCACACGGCCGTGGTCATCGGCGACACCGTCGGCGACCCGTTCAAGGACACCGCCGGCCCGGCCATCAACCCGCTGATCAAGGTGATGAACCTGGTGTCGCTGCTGGTGCTGCCGGTCATCTTGAACATGGAGGCCGACGGCAACGCCCTCCGGTTCGTGATCGCCGGTGTGGCGCTGGCCGTCGTGCTTGGCGCCGTGGTGTTCTCGAAGCGGCAGCCGACGTCGTTCGGTGACGACGACGCCGAAGCTGCCGCCGCATCGTCCTCGGCGAGCTGATCGGCGGGCGGGGCCTCCGTCGCTCCTGACAGACTCCGGGCGTGACCCGAGCCGACGCCCCGAACTCACCAGCGCGCCGCGGTGCGGCGTCGGGCTTCGGACCCGAGGACCGCGATCGTGCGGCCGGCCGGGTGCTGCCGGCGCTGCTCGGTGATCTCCGGCGCGAGTTCGTGACGAGGGAGCCGGGTGTGCTCGCCGACGTCGACATCGAGGCACTCCACCAATACCGGGTGACCGTTCGGCGTGCCCGGTCGCTCGTCCGGGCCGGTCGAGGCGTCTTCCCGTCAGCGGCTCGCCGTGACCTGCGACGTGAGCTCAGTCGGTGCGCGGCGCTGACCTCGCCCGTGCGAGACCTCGACGTGCTGCTCGAGGATCTCGACGCGCAGGTCGAACGCCTCAGCCCCGAGTTGCGGGCGGGAGCACCGTCGCTGCGCGCCCGGCTCGTCGAGGACCGTGCCGACGCGTTCGGCGCGCTGCGCGAGGGTCTTCTCGCTGCGTCGCACGCGCCGCTCCTCCGGGACTGGCAGCGTCTGTCGCGCACCATCCACCTCGGCGTCGGAGGTCTGGAGCGCGATGCGTTGACGCCCGTCGGGGCCGTCGTCGATCGCATGGTGTGGCACTCGTTCCGAGCGGCGCGCGCCGCCGGCGCACGGGCGCGGTCCACCGACGAGCGCGAGGCGTGGCACGACCTGCGCAAGGAGCTCAAGCAGTTCCGTTACGTGATCGCCGCGGTGCGGCCGCTGTACGCGCCGGGCACCTTCGCCGAGGTGCGCGCGCGGCTGCCGCGCCTGCAGGACGCACTCGGCGAACTGCAGGACCGACACGTCCAGGCGGATCTGATCGCGGCGGCCGGCCGCGCCGCCGGCGGTGACGCCGCGTTGACCGCCGGCGCGCTCGCCGATCGGCTGCACAGCGGCGCGAGATCGGCACAGCACCAGTGTCGATCGGCCTGGCGTCACTTCGACCGGCCCCGGGTGCGACGCGAACTGCGCGACGAGCTCCCGGACCTGCTGCGGTGACTCGGGCGCGGGCCCGACGGCCCGTCCCACGATGTCGCACGGCCGTGGAAGGCTGACCGACGTGGACCACGCCGACGACCGCCGACTCGACACCGTGCGTGCCCTGTTGGCCAAGGCCGAGGCCACGGAGTTCCCGAGCGAGGCCGAGGCGTTCTTCGCGAAGGCGTCGGAGCTGATCGCCCGCTACGCCATCGACGACGCGCTGCTCTGGGCCGACGGCGACTCGGGCGATGCACCCGATGAGCTGCGGCTCACGGTGCACGCCCCCTACCTGGCACAGAAGGCGGTGCTGGTGCACGCGGTCGCGGAGGCGCAGGGATGCCGGGCGGTCCGGCTGATCGCCGCGGCCGGGGAGCGTCGGGAGCAGATCGCGGTGGTGGGATTCGCGAGTGACCTGCGGTGGGTCGAGACGCTGGTGACCAGCCTGCTCGTGCAGTTGACGTCGGCCATGCTCGACCAGTGTCCGTCGGGGCTGACTCCGTCGGCGTCGGCGGGGTGGCGCCGCAGCTTCATCGTCGGATTCGCCGAGATCGTCGCGGATCGTCTCGAGACGGACCGGCGAGACCGGGTCGTGGCACACGACGGCAGTGCCTCGGTCTCGTCGTCGACGGCACTCGTGCTCGTGGAGCGCGGCGAGGAGGTCACCGTCGAGTTCCGCCGTCGGTTCCCACGCATCCGGTCATCGTGGGCGTCGTCCGGCTCGTCCCGCTCGGGTGCCGCCGCCGGTCGTCGGGCCGGGCAGGAGGCCTCGTTCGGATCGCGTTCGGTCGCCGGGCGCCGCTCGCTCGGACCGGGTTGACGGTGCCGGCCGACGACCCGGCGGCGGCGCGGGTGGCGGCGGCGGAGCTGGGCGCGCTCCCCGATGGCGGCCGCCGGTTCCGGCGATGGGTCGAACTCGAGGCGTGGGTCCGGTCCGCGCTGGCTGAGGCCTGGTGGGAGCAGACCTTCCCGAACGCGCCCGTCGAGGTCGACGTGCAACGCCGCTCGCGTGGCGCCACGTTCTCGGCGGCCCACGTCGTGGAGGACGGCTCGTCCGCCGTCATCTGGATCCGCAGCGGCAGCTGGGACGCCGTCACGGTCGTTCACGAGCTGGCGCACGTGGCGGCTCGGAGCGGCCCGGGTCGAGGTGCGGATCCACACGGGAGCGAGTTCGTCGCGGCGCTCGAATCGTTGTGGCGTCGGCACCTGGGTGTCCAGGCCTGGGCCGCGCTCGTTCAGGCCCTCGAACCGCGTGAACCGGACCGCCAGCGGGACCGTCGTCGTTCCGATCCGGGCCGGTAGACCTCGGCCCGCTCCCGACGGCCCTTCACGCTGAGCCGACCCGCGTACTCCCACGTGGGGCCCGTCGACGGAGCCGCCGTGATGGTGGCCTCGGCGGCCAGCACGCCGGAGCGTTCGTCCTTCGCCGCATCGCAGAGCCGCGAGGCCAGGTTCACCACGTCACCGATCACGGTGTACTCGAAGCGCTCCGAGGTCCCGACGAACCCGGCGATGACCTCGCCGGTCGAGACGCCGACGCCGGCGTTCAGGGTCACGTCGGAGCGTTGCACCTCTCGGGGGATGGCCTCGGCCGCCCGCAGCGCCCGCTCGGCGTGATCGTCCTGGTCCTGTGGGGCGCCGAACAGGCACAGCGCGGCGTCGCCCTCGAACTTGTTGATCCAACCGCCCTCCCGGTTCACCACGGCGACGACGATGCGGAAGAACCGGTTCAGCATCTCGACAACCTCCTCCGGGGGGTGTCGTTCGGCGAAGCGGGTGTAGCCCTGCAGGTCGACGAACAGCACCGTGACCGTCCGCCGCTCGCCGCGCCTCGTCGGCTCGCCACCCTCGAGCGCCAGGTCGGCGAGACCGGCCATCCCCACCTGCCGCTCGAACAGTTCCCGCAGGGTCTCGCGCTCGCGGATCCCGGCGACGAGGTCGTTGACCCCCTCGGCGAGTCGGCCGAGTTCACCCAGATCGTCGATCGGGACGTGCACCGAGGTGTCACCGAGCTCGATCTGCCGGAGCGCGCCACGGATGCGATTGAGCGGACGAGAGACCGAGACCGCAGCGACCGCCATGACCAGTCCGCCGGCGAGCGCGCCGACGAGTGCCAGCCAGGTGAGGCGGGTCGCGTCGAGCGACTCGGGACTGATGAGCGGACTGAGGCCGATCGCGATCAGGGGGACGGCGCTGCCGAGCAGCCAGGACAGCATGAGGCGGGGGAAGACGTCGCGGCGATCCGCCGGCAGGTCGGCATGCGCGAGCGCGAGCGCGAACAGCGGCCGGAAGTGACCCTCGAGCAGGAGGTACAGCAGCGTGCAGGTGACGACGCCGGCGAGCGCGATGCCCACCGAGATGCGCTGGATGTCGCGGTTCACGAGCGCGAACAGCAGGGCGGCGCCGAACCACGAGACGAGCGCGGTCAGGGTCTCGAACGTCGGCAGGCTGAACAGGAACCGGCGCTGCCGTTCGGTGGGTGGTGTGCCGTTGCGGACCCAGACGACCGCCCGTCGCAGCAGCAGCGCGTTGAGCGGGAGCGCCAACAGGATCATGGCGGCGAGGTAGGCGCCGAAGACCGTCAGGTTCAGGTCGACACTGTTGAGTTCGTTGCTCGACGCGTCGGGGAACAGCAGCGCGAAGTAGAGGACGACGACCACGACGCCGAGTCCGTTGGCCGCCATCTGGAGCAGGGCGACCCCACGGACGGTCGAACGGGCCCTGATCAGGTTCGTGCCGGAGAACTGTCGCCGCCGTCGTTGGACCAGTCTCGAGCCGAGCCTGCGGCGCTGCTGATCCTCCGTCTCGTCCACCGGGACGGAGTGTAGGTCGCGGGACGGCGACGGCTCCGAGCCGATCGGGCGCGAGTCGCCGCGGTGGATGTCGCCGCGTTCGACGACGCGCTCGGTGACGCCGCTGGCGAGGTGCTCGCTACTCAGGCGTCGTCGACGCCGAGACCGACCGGACACGCGACGCCGGTGCCGCCGAGCCCGCAGTACCCGTTCGGGTGCTTCGACAGGTACTGCTGGTGGTCGTCCTCGGCCCAGTAGAACGCGCCGGCCGGTGCCATCTCGGTCGTGATGGCACCGAGCCCACGCGCGTCCAGCGCCGCCTGGTACCGGTCGCGGCTGGCGGCGGCGAGCTGAGCCTGTTCGGCACTGTGGGTGTAGACGGCCGAGCGGTACTGGGTGCCGACGTCGTTGCCCTGCCGCATGCCCTGGGTCGGATCGTGCGACTCCCAGAACACGGCGAGCAGTTGCTCGTAGCTCACCTCCGCCGGGTCGAACACGACGAGCACCGACTCGGCGTGGCCCGTGCGACCGGAACACACCTCACGGTAGGAGGGGTTCGGCGTGAAGCCGCCGGAGTACCCGACGGCGGTCACGATGACCCCCGGGGTCTGCCAGAACTTTCGCTCGGCGCCCCAGAAGCAGCCGAGTGCGAACTCGGCGACCTCGGCACCCTCGGGCCACGGTGGGGTGATCGGTCGTCCGGACACATGGTGTGGCCGCAGCCCCGACATGGCGGTGTCCCGGCCACCCAGGGCCTCGGACTCACTGATCATCGAGGGTTCACGACCGAAGAACATGCCGTGGAGCCTACGACGTGGGGGGATTGCCCACGCCGCGCCGTTGCGTCCGACGAGGGGATTCGCCACCCTCGTGTCGTGGGCATCCAACGGGGGAGTAGATGCACGGCCGCCGCGGTCGATGAGGTTCGTGCCGCGCTCACGAGCCCGGAGCCTGCGGATCGGTCCGACGCCCTGAGCCGCATCACGGCGTGGCGCACCCTCGACGGCGATCCGGCCACGGCATCGGCGCTGCTCGTCGGGGCGACCCGCTCGTACCCGACGCTGCCGGGGCAGCGTGAGGACCCGGCCGCGTGGTTGGCCGAGGCGCTGTGGCTGGCTCCCGACGCCGCAGAGCTCCGAGAGCTCGAGGCGACGTACCTGCTGGCGAGCGAGGCGGCGCGCCGATCGCTGCTCGGCGTGCTGGCGCGCCGGCGTGATGCGGAGTCGCTCGATGCGCTCCGACATCTGATCGGCGGTCGTTGCGCATCCACATCACTGCCGCTGCCGGCGCCGGGCGTGCTGTCGCCGGTGCTCGGGCACCCTGGCGTGGCGTCGCTCGCGCCGACGCTCGCCCGACTGACGATGCGACCCGGATGGGAGTCGGAGGCGACCGATCTGCTCATCCGGTTGGTCGGCACGTACACGCTCGATCCGGTGCAGGAGGCGGGGGTGCTCGACGTGGTGCGCGGCGCGCTGGACTCGCTCGTGGTCGAGTGCGATCTCGGCTGCGCCCCCGGTGTCGATCGTCCGGCGGACTGGCGCCTGCGTCATCGTGTGCGTGGTCTGGTCGACGTCCTCGAGGCCGTCGGCACCGACGACGCGCTCGACCTGCTCGGTCGGGTGCAGGCCTCGGCCGACCCGGTGCTCAGCGCGTGGGCGGTCGCGGCGCGCTGTGGTGTGGGAGATCCGGTTCCGTGGGACCGGGTGTGGATGGCGGCGCACGAGCCGGTGTCGCGTTCGGTCCTGATCGACGCCCTCGACCGGCGTGGCCAGCTGCACCGAACATTCGACGACGCCGGACTCGTGCTGTCGGGTGCCCGTCGCGCCGAGGCCGACCTGGTGTCCTGGCTCGAGCGACCGGGTGAGCTCGGTCGGGTCCCCGATGAGATCGAGCCCCTGTGGACCCGTCCGGTGCCGATCGACGGGGTCGCCGAGGCCCGCTGGCCGGCGATGTACCTGTTCCGGTTCCGGGTGCGGGCACCGCACTGGTCGTGCGCCACCGGGTGGATGGTCGGTGCCGCTGGGCTCTACCGCAGTGACGGCACGGTGCCCGACGACATGCTCCGCGTGGCGCACTCGCTCTTCGAGGCCGAGGACTCCGCGTCGCCCGAGGATCACCTCGATGCGATCGCGGCGTCGTTGACGTCGTGGCCGTCCGCCGCAGGCTGAACGTCGGGGCGATCTCGGCCCGGACCGACCCGGGACACGGGACCGGCTCCTAGGATCAGGGCCCGGCGCGTCGGACGCGTCGACACGATCGGAGCGGTGATGAGCGAACCGGACCTGCAGCGCAAGGCGGCGAGCGACGCGACCACAGCAGCCAACGCCGCAGTGGCGGCCTCGCTGCCGCTCGACGACCCGACCGACCGCGAGTTCGCGACCCGTGGGTTCATCGCACGCAGCGCGGAGCGCCAGATCGGCGGCGGATTCGGGGTCGTCTGGGACCTGGACGCGTGGGGCTTCCTGGACGGCGACGCGCCGGCAACCGCCAACCCGAGCCTGTGGCGTCAGTCGCAACTGTGCGCGATCGACGGCCTGTTCGAGGTGGTCCCCGGGATCTGGCAGGTACGGGGCCACGATCTGGCCAACATCACGTTCATCGAAGGTGAGACCGGATGGATCGTCGTCGATCCGCTCACCACCGCCGAGACTGCCCGGGCCGCACTGGCGCTGGCCGATGAGCATCTGGGGCCCCGACCGGTGCGTGCGGTGATCTACACGCACAGCCACATCGACCACTTCGCCGGGGTGCGCGGCATCGTGACCGACGAGCAGGTGGCCGCCGGCGAGGTCCGGATCATCGCGCCCGAGGGCTTCCTCGAGGCCGCCGTGGCCGAGAACGTCACGGCTGGCAACGTCATGAACCGCCGGGCGACCTACATGTACGGACGGCTGCTGCCCATGGACGCGCAGGGCCTCATCGGCAGCGGGCTCGGCCAGTGCACCCCCCTCGGCACCTTCGGGCTGATCGCCCCGACCGAGGTGGTCTCGGCGACGGGGGAGGAGTGGGTCGTCGACGGG
>CAJBIS010000281.1 GCA_903953195.1 uncultured Actinomycetes bacterium | reverse complement strand
GTGCACGAGCCGTGCGGCACCGATGTGGAGCTCGGATTCCACTGCCGCATGTGCGATGTCGACTTCCCACCCACCGCGATCGTCAGCCGTCCGGGACCGGGAGCGGCCGCATGACCCCGAACACGTCATCGCCCGGCTCGTCGTCGCACGGCTCGTCGTCGAACGGCTCGTCGTCGAACAGCGTCGCATCGATGGACGCACACGAGTTGCGAGTGGCGGCGAGGCGACGCCGTGACGCCACGTTCGGCAACCGCGTCACCTACTCGCCGAAGGTGTTCATCCCGCTGACCATGCTGTGCCGCGACAAGTGCGGGTACTGCACGTTCGCCCAGCCACCGGCCCGACTCGACTCACCGTTCCTCGAGCCCGACGAGGTGGTGGCGATCGCCCGACGCGGCGCCGAGCTCGGGTGCCACGAGGCGCTCTTCACACTCGGCGAGCGTCCTGAGCTCCGCTATCCCGCGGCCGCGGACTGGCTCGCCGATCGCGGGTACGCATCCACCGTCGACTATCTGGTCGCCATGTGTCGAGCGGTGACCGAGGCCACCGGCCTGCTCCCCCATGCCAACGCCGGCGCGATGGACCGCGACGAGCTCGCATCGCTGCGTGAGGTCGCGCCATCCCAGGGGATGATGATCGAGTCGCTCCGCAGTGACCTGGAGTGCCACCGGGGTGCGCCGGACAAGGACCCGGCGCGACGCCTGGCCACACTCGAGGCCGCCGGCGACCTGGCCATCCCGTTCACCACCGGCATCCTCGTCGGGATCGGCGAGGACCGGCGGGACCGGATCGAGGCGCTCGAGGCGATCGCGGCGTCGCACCGTCGCCACGGTCACGTGCAGGAGGTGATCGTCCAGAACTTCCTGCCGAAGGCGGGGACGACGATGTTCCGCTCCCGGCCGTGCCCGACCGACGACTACCTCGACGCCATCGCGCTGGCTCGCATGATCCTCCCGGCGGAGATCCATCTGCAGGCTCCACCCAACCTCTCGGACGACTTCGGCGTGCTGCTCGACGTCGGCATCGACGACTGGGGCGGTGTCTCCCCGGTCACTACGGACCACGTGAATCCGGAGCGCCCCTGGCCGGCGCTCGAGCGGTTGGCCGAGGTGACCGAGACCGCCGGACACACGCTCGCTCCCCGACTCACGGTGCATCCCGAGTACGTCGCCGGAACCGAGCGCTGGATCGACCCCGGGTTGCGTTTCGCCGTGATGGACCGGGCGGATGCGGAGGGGTTGGGCCGGGACGATCCCGGCGCCGTGTTCCCCGAGCGGGTCGGGCGCATCGACGTCGTGGACGACGGTGCCGAGGTCGAACTCGTCGGTGACGTCTCGACGGCGTGGTACTCGGGTGCCGGCGTCGCGCCCCCGGTGCTGGTCCCGGGACCGACGGCCCGGGATGGTGCCGTCCGCGAGGTCCTCGACGGCGTGCTCGACGGCGACGACGTCGGAGCGGAGGAGCTCGCCGTGCTCTTCGCGGCGCGTGGCCCCGAGGTCACCGCCGTCGCCGAGGTCGCGGACGAACTCCGGCGCCGAACCAACGGCGACGAGATCACGTGGGTGTTCAACCGGAACATCAACTACACGAACGTCTGCACGTTCAAGTGCCGGTTCTGCGGGTTCTCGAAGGGCCCGCTGAGCCTCAACCTGCGCGGCAAGCCGTACCTGCTCACGCTCGAGGACATCGCCGCCCGAGCCGCCGAGGCGTACGCGATGGGAGCGACCGAGGTGTGCCTCCAGGGCGGCATCCATCCCGACTTCGATGGCGACTACTACGTCGACGTCTGTCGCGCCGTGCACGAGGCCGCACCCGGCCTGCACATCCACGGCTTCACCGCGCTCGAGGTGACCGAGGGGGCCCGCCGCCTGGGCGAGCCGCTCGAGCAGTACCTGCAGCGACTCCACGACGCCGGGCTGCGCAGTCTGCCGGGCACCGCCGCGGAGATCCTCGACGACGACGTCCGGGCCGTCATCTGCCCCGACAAGGTCACGACCGACGAGTGGCTCGAGGCCCACCGTGCCGCGCACCGTGTCGGGCTCCGCAGCAACGTCACCATGATGTTCGGCACCGTGGAGTCGCCGGCGAGCTGGATCCGACACCTGCTGGTGACGCGGGACCTGCAACGGGAGACCGGCGGGTTCACGGAGTTCGTCGGGCTGCCGTTCGTCCACATGGCCGCGCCGCTGTACCTGCAGCGCCAGTGCCGGCGGGGCCCGACGTTCCGCGAGGTCGTGCTCGTGCACGCGGTGGCGCGCATCGCCTACCGACGCCTCATCGACCACGTGCAGGCGTCGTGGGTGAAGATCGGGCTCGACGGCGTCAGTCAGTTGCTCCGGGCGGGCGTCGACGACCTCGGCGGCACGCTC
>CAJBIS010000280.1 GCA_903953195.1 uncultured Actinomycetes bacterium | reverse complement strand
GAAGAAGAAGAGCCCGTTCGGCGGGTTCGGGCTGTGATGAACGGTTTCGGACGTCGGTGGACAGCAGCCGGGATCGCCGCGAGATGAGCACCGCACCCCCGGCTTCGGCGGCGGCAGCGGATGCCGCCGCTCCCCAGGCTCCCTCGAATCCGCTGCTCGGGTTCTCCGGCACGGAACTCCTGGCCGCGTACCAGCGGCGGGATTTCGACGACATGTCGCGGCGATTCCTCGCGGTGCTCAACCACCTCAAGGACGTCACCTACGAGCATCTCGACCCAGCCACGGCGCAGGCCCTCAACAGCTTCACGAAGCACTTCCTGTACTTCATGACGCAGGAAGACTTCGAGCCGAGCGATGCCGACCTGGCGGCCTTCATCGCCCGCAACGCGGTGATCGCCAACCTCGCCGCGATCAGTGAGTTTGGCACGACCGACCCCTTCGTGCGGATCCTCCTCGGGCAGTCGCGGAACTTCACGAAACTCCTCGCGCTCTACTCGCCCCGCAATCGCATCCACATCGACCCGCGGGTGATTTTCAACACCAACCCCACCCTGGCCACCAAGTGGTATTTCTCGTGCCTCGAGAACTACCGCTCCGACTGCGCCGACAAGGGCACGCTGGAGAAGCTCCGGCAGCACATCCGCTACGAAGACGACCGGATGGTGGGCGAGCTGGGGGCGACCCACCACACCTACTTCGGCGCGACCTACATCGACCACGAGCACGATTATCTCGTCAAGCAGCGGATCAACCGGCTGTTTCAGATGACGCCGCTGTGCAACCGCACGGTGGTCAACCGGCCGAAGCCGCGGCGGATCGCGATCGTAACCTCGATGTGGTGGCCGCAGCAGTCGGTCTACCGCTCGCAGCAGCCCTTCATCAAGGCCCTGGCCCGCGACCACGAACTCGTGCTCGTCCACCTGGGCAAGGACCGCGGCGACCTCGACACGGCGGGCTTTGCCGAGGTGCGGCGGTACGACGCCTCCGCCAACACCGGCGACCTCTCCGCCGTCGACCCGAACGACTTCGCGATGGCCTATTTTCCCGATATCGGGATGAGCATCGAGAGCGTGATCCTGGCCAACATGCGGATCGCGCCGATCCAGGTGAGCAACTACGGCCATCCGGTGAGCACCTTCGGCGCCAAGATCGACTACTGGATCGGCGGCCGCGAGACCGAGGCGGCCGACCGGGCCCGCGAGCACTACTCCGAGCGGCTCGTGCTCATTCCCGGTTGCGGACAGGCCCCGGTGCCGATCACGCACAAGCCGTCCTACCCGAGCCTCCCGGCCTCGCCGGTGGTGATCGACTGCTCGTGGGCCGGGCAGAAGATCAATGACGACCACCTGCAGCGGCTCGCCGAGATCGTGCGGCGGGCCCGCACCCCGGTGCGGTTCAAGTTTTTCCCCGGCGGCTCGATCCTCGAGAACCGGCTGATCCCGCTGAGGAAGTCGATCGCCGAGGTGCTCGGCGCCGAGCGGGTGCAGGTCTTCGGGGCCATCAACTACTCGACCTACATGACGCAGCTCGAGGCGGCCCACTTCGCCCTCGATGCTCATCCCTTCGGGGGCTACAACACGGCCGTCGACCTGCTCACGATGCGAAAGCCCGTCGTCACGCTCGAGGGCAACCGGTTTTACAACCGCTCGACGGGCTACCTGCTCCGCCGGGTGGGGCTCGAGGAGTTGATCGCCGACACGCCCGAGCAGTACATCGACCTGGGCGTGCGGATGATCGACGACGTGGCCTTCCGCGACCGGATGATCCGGCGGCTCAAGACCGCCGACCTCGAGACGACCGTGCTCAGCCTCGAGCACGTGCCCTCGTTCGTGCGGGCGATCGACCACCTCCTCGAGCACCACGCCGAGCTCTCGCAGCAGCCGGGCCGCGAGCCGCTGTTCATCGAGTAGCGGCCTGAGGGAGCCCGCCATGCCCGTGCGGCTCGCCCTTCGGCGGCGCCGCGGCTCCACGGTCTCAGTTTTTGATCGTGATCTCCCGCGACAGGATGTCGCAGATCAGTTGGTATCGGCGGAGCGGCGAGAGGCCAAGCGCCTTCACGACGGCGTCAATGCTCGGCAGCATGTCGATGTCGGGCAGCAGGTAGCAGCCTTCCCGTTCCGGAAACGTGCTGGCGGGCCTGCCCCGTCGCCCTGCCTCTCGCTCGTGGACGTCGATCGTCGTCGCCCCGGTTTTGCCCCGGAAGACGTCGTAATGGCAGACCCTGAATCGGCTGGCCATGTTGACCGGAATCGCGCCCGCCCGCCTGATCCGGTCGGCGAGCGCGTTGTCGCATCCGAGTGTGCCTAGTTCGAAGTCGATGTTCTCCACGGAGAGCGAGGGCACGAAAAACCAGGCGTCCTGGGCAGCTGCGAAGGCCAGCCTGAGGAAAGCCGGGTCGAGATGGGTGCGATCGGGCGGGTCGAACTCGATCCGAGACTGGCAGAGCACGATCGGAGCGGACCGGATCAGCCCATCCGCAACGCTCCAATCGCTCGTCGCCGAGTCGAGGAAGATGTCGAGGTTGCAGATCCCGACCATCCGGCCGGCGAGGTTCGCGTTGGCAAACTCGAAGGCATCGCGAAACCTCAGGCGGCGCGGGAGGAGGCGGGGCTGGAACTTGGGGTGCGCCACGATGTCGTCCGGGGGCGGGAGACCTTCGACGCCGAGGCTGTAGACGGTGTCGACGTAGGGGTGCGCGAGATTGCGGCGGACGCAGAAGTCGTATTCCGCCCGCCGGCCTTCACGCTCGTCGCCGAAGTACTGAACGATCAGGTCGAGTCCCATCACCGGCTCCACGCACACGACACCGCCGCCGTCGGCACGCCCGACCCAGAGTGTGCTCTAGGGTTTCGGAACCTCTGCTGCGGTCGATCCCGCGGGCAGACCCGACAACGAGGCCCGCTTGCGAACCTTCGATTCCTGCGGACTGACCTCGAAGAACGCTGCGGCGAAGTCCTGAGAAGACTGAAACTGGAACGTACCGGCGGCCTCCGCGGAGACGGTCTCGGTGGAAGTGTCGCTCACGGCCGCTGCCTCGGTGGTATCGGTGGACGTCGAGGTGCCGTAGGTGCCCGCGTCGAACAACCCCGTGGAGAGAAAGCTGGCGACATCGAGAATGTCGAAGATGCCGTCGTAGCCGAAGTCGCCCTCGCTCCACGAGGCGGCCAACCCCGTGTTGAACTTGCCGCCTCCGAGAAAGTTCGCAACATCGAGGATATCGACGATCGAGTCGAGGTTCGTGTCGCCTGGCGCGGCGTACGCCGCGGTCAGTGAGCCATCGCCATGGTCGACCCAGCCGACGCTGCGCGGGATCGATTGGGCCAGGTCGGCGGCCGCGGCACTGGAGGTGATCCCGCTCGTGCCGTTCCAGGAGCCGTCGCCCCGGCCTTCGAGGATGCGGGCGACGAGGGCGACAGGGGCGAGGCCGGAGGTGATCATGATCCCGCCCGACGTCACGTCCACGAGGCCCGCCGGCAGCACGCTATAGGCGACCATCGGACCCGTTGCCACGGTCATGCTGAACGTCTGGGCCACCGACCCTGCCGGGTTGCTGGCCACGATGGTGAAGGTGGACCTGCCGGTGGAAGCGGCCGTGCCGCTCACCACGCCGGTGAGCGGGTCGAGGCTCAGCCCGGACGGCAGTTGGCCGAGGATGAGTTCGTAGCGGTTGCCCACCCCCTGGGCCCCGAGGTTGGCGAAGAACGGCGTGTTGGTGGAGAGCGCGAGTGCCGGACTGGCTGGCAACGCGGTGAACGCCGGCTTGCTGAGCCTCGCCGACTGCACGGTCACGTAGCCCGTGCCCGCCGGTGCGGCCGCTCCGCCGCCCGCAGTGCTGCCCCAGGAGGTGATCGACCCGTCGGCCTTGAGCGCCGCAAAGGCGCTGCCCGTCGCGAACACCTGCGTGAAGCCGGTGCCCGTCGGCGCGTCACCGCCGCCGCTCGCGGTGCCGCCCCAGGCGGCGATCGACCCGTCGACGTTGAGCGCCGCGAAGCCGCCGCCCGTCGAAACCACCTGGATGAAGCCGGTGGCAGTCGGCGCGCCGGTGCCGCCGCCGGCGGTGTCGCCCCAGGCGGTGATCGACCCGTCCGACTTCATCGCTGCGAAGGCGGTGCGCGTGGCAAACGCCGACGTGAAGCCGGTCTCCGTGGACCCGCCGGTGCCGCCACTGGCCGGGTCGCCCCACGTGGTGATTGAGCCGTCCGACGAGAATGCCGCGAAGGCGCCCCCCGTCGCGAACACCTGCGCGTAGCCGGTGCCCGTCGGGCCGCCCGAGCCGCCGCCGGCGATGTCGCCCCAGCTGGAGATCGATCCGTCGGTCTTGAGCGCCGCGAAGGCGGTGCTCGTGGCAAACACCTGCGTGAAGCCGGTGCCGGTCGGCGCGTTCGTGCCGCCGCTGGCGGTGTTGCCCCACGAGGCGAGCGACCCGTTCGTCCGCAGTGCCGTGAAGGCGGTGCCCGTGGCGATCACCTGGGCGAAGCCGGTGCCCGTCGGAGCGCCCGAGCCGCCGCTGGCGGTGTCGCCCCATGCCGTGATCGACCCGTCGGAGTGCAGCGCCGCGAAGGCGGTGCCCGTGGCGAACACCTGCGTGTAACCGATGCCCGTCGGAGCGCCGGTGCCGCCGTTGGCCGGGTTGCCCCAGGCGACGACCGAGCCGTCTGACTTCAGCGCCGCGAAGGCGCCGGCCGCCGAG
>CAJBIS010000279.1 GCA_903953195.1 uncultured Actinomycetes bacterium | reverse complement strand
GCCGTCGAGCGACTCGCCGAGCAGGCGATCAGTGCCGACGCGCACATCGGTGAGGAACAGCTGACCGGTGGGCGACGAGTGGATGCCCATCTTGCGCAGCGGCTTCGACTGCTCGAGACCCGGCATGCCGGCGTCGAGGACGAACTGCACGATCTTGCGCTCCTCGGGCGGGTTGCCCTCGTCGAGCTTGCAGATGAACACGATCGTCTCGGCGTGCGGGCCGTTCGTGATGAACGTCTTGGACCCGTTGAGCACGAACTCGTCGCCGTCCTGACGCGCCGTCGACATCATCGAGCCGAACGCGTCGGAACCGGAGTTGGGTTCGGTGATGGCCCATGCGCCGACCTTGTCCATGGTCAGCAGGTCGAGCGCCCAGCGCTCCTTCTGCGCCACCGTCCCCTTCGACATGATCGCCGACGCCGTCAGCCCCATGGACACACCCATGGCGGTCACCATGCCCGGACACACCCGGCACAGCTCGATGATCGGGATCATCGTGAAGGCGATCGAGTTGGGGTCGCGCGTGCCGTCGCCGGCGTCGTCCCGCTCCTCGGTCGCCTCGCCCGCCTCGACGGCCCGTTCCCGTTCGATGCGACGCTTGAAGCTCTCGCGCTGCATGGCGTCCATGCCGAAGGTGGCGAACAGCTTCCGCAACAGGTCGTAGGGCGGCAGGTCGCCGAACTCGAGCTCCTCGCGGTGTGGCCGGATCTCCCGGTCCACGAAGTCCCGGACCGCCTGGCGGACCATCTCCTGCTCGTCGGACCACTGGAACATGTCGGCCTCCGTCTGGCTGTCGTGATGCGTGTCGTGATGCGTGTCGTGCTGGATCTCGGGTGCGAACCCACTGATGCTGGACGCCGACTCGGTCGGTCGCCCGCTGATCAGTGGTTCAAGCGTACTCCCCGATCCACGGAGCGACCTCGCCCCACCAACCGAGCTCGTCGGGGAACGCCGGCAGGTTCCGGTAGGTGGACACGTACGCCGGGTCCTGGACGAGTCCGTGGAGCAACAACATGAGCGTCCAGCGTCCGTCGACCATGCCGCCGTCCTCGATGGCCTGCAGTGAGGTGATCTCGCCGGTGCGCATCCGTAGGTAGTTGCGGAACGACATGGAGACGAAGAGTTCCGGCGCGTCGAACGCCGGTGACTCGGGCTCGGGTTCGTCCCAGTCCTCGACCAACCACCCGGTGCGCAGGCTGTCCTGGTACCTGATGTCGGCGCGCTGCAGGCCGACCGGGCTCGACGTCACCTGGTAGCGCAGTCGCAGAGTCGCGTCGGGCACGCGCTCGACCCCGGTGAACCCGGACGCATCCATGTCGTCGAGGATCGGCAACGGCACGACGGTCTCACCGAGGCGCACCTGCGTGGCCGCCACCAGGTCCGGAGTGGCCCCGTCGACCGGGCACGGGTCCAACGGGTCGCCGCGCCGAATGAGTGCCCACGGCCCGGGTTCGGTGTCCTGGTGCCAGTCGACGAGTCGTCCACCGTCGAACTCCTGACGGTGGTGCACCACCGACCCGTCCGGCTGCACGGCCTCGTGGAAGACCGTCCCCGTTGCGTACCCGGGCGGAACGGGCGGCGCACCCGGGGCGGGCGCCATGGCGGCCGTGCGCTCGCGGTACTTGGCGACCAGACCCATCAGCGCGCTCCTGCAACGGTGACGTCACCCGTCGCCGCGGCCACGGACTCGCGTGCGTGGTGGCTCGACCGGGTGAACGGCGACGACTCGACGTGGGCGATTCCGAGTGACCGGCCGACCTCGGCGAACGACTCGAAGTCCTGTGGCGTCCACCAGTTTGCGACCGGCAGGTGGTGCGAGGTGGGACGCAGGTACTGACCGATCGTCACGATGCCGACACCGACCGCCGCCAGGTCGGCGAGCGTGGCGTGGATCTCGTCGGCGGTCTCACCCATGCCCACCACCATGCCGGACTTGGTGAGGCAGCCCGACGTCGCCGACCGGGCGAGCACGGCGAGCGACCGGGCGTACGACGCCGACGGTCGCACGGCACGCTGCAGCCGCGGCACGGTCTCGACGTTGTGGTTCACGACGTCCGGTCGGGCGTCGAGCACGATCTGCAACGACTCGGCCCGGCCGCGCAGGTCCGAGATGAGCACCTCGATGCCGCAGTCCGGCGTGCGCGCACGGATGGCCTGCACGGTGGCGGCCACGTGCGCGGCGCCACCGTCGGTCAGGTCGTCGCGGGCGACCATCGTGATCACCGCGAAGTCCAAGCCCATCCGCTCCACCGCCCGGGCCACCCGGTCCGGCTCGCCGGCGTCGAGCGCCTCGGGGCGGCGGGTGTCGACGAGACAGAAGCCGCAGGCCCGGGTGCAACGCTCACCACACACCATGAACGTGGCGGTGCCCTCGGCCCAGCACTCCGAGAGGTTGGGACACCCGGCCTCCTCGCACACGGTCACCAGATCCAGGTCGGCGACGGTGCGCTTGATCTCGCGCACACCGGCATCGTGACGGACGGGCGCGCGCATCCACTCGGGCTTGCGCTCCGAGATCGGCACGCCGCCGGCGACGCCGGCCTCGGCGAGTCGCCCGAGCAGGCGAACCGACGTGCCGGACGCCGGGTCGTCACGTTCGACGATCCGCCGCTCCCCCGGGCCGTCGCCGCGACTGAACGGTGCCAGGTCGGAGTCGTCGGACGGGACCCGCCACACCACATCGGCGCGGTCCCAGTTCGCCGGTGACCACGCGGCCACGAACCGATCCACGAAGCGGTCGACGACGTGCGACATCTCGACGTCGATCCCCTCGGCGGCGAGCGAGGTCACGCCGTACTCGGGGATCCCGCACGGGACGATGTAGCCGAAGTGCTCCAGGTCGGGTGCGACGTTCAGCGCGACGCCGTGCAGCGAGCGGCCGGACTCGATCCGCACACCGACTGCGGCGATCTTGCGGGGCCGGTCCGATTCCGGATCGACCCACACCCCCGGGTACCCGGGGAGCCGACCCACGCTCGGCACGCCCAGATCCGTGAGCACCTCGATCAGGACACGCTCGAGCAGGCACACGTATCCGGGAGTGTCGGGCAGGTCGCCCGCACCCTTCCCCGGCAGTGAGAGCAGCGGGTAGGCCACCAGTTGACCGGGGCCGTGGTACGTGACGTCGCCGCCTCGGTCGACGTCGACCACGTCGACGCCGACCTCATTCGGATCGACCAGCACGTGCGACGGATCGGCGTGACGACCGAGGGTGAGTGTCGGTGAGTGCTCCAGCAGGAGCAGGTGGTCGTCGGCGTCGTCGACGCCGAGCGCGTGCGAGTGGATGCCCCGCTGCAGCGACCAGGCCTCGCGGTAGTCGACGGT
>CAJBIS010000278.1 GCA_903953195.1 uncultured Actinomycetes bacterium | reverse complement strand
TTCGGCTCGACCCGGGTGGCGGGCTGCCACGCCGCAGCGATCTCGTCCCAGCCGGACCAGGTGCCGACGGCGAGTCCGGCGAGGAACCCGGCTCCCAGCGTCGTGGCCTCTCGGACCGGGGAGACCTCGACGGGCCGTCCGGTGGCATCAGCGAGGTGCTGCACGAACACCGGGTTGGCCGACATGCCGCCGTCGATACGGAGCGTGTCGAGCTGCACGCCGGTGTCGGCCTCGACGGCGTCGACCAGATCGGCGCCCCGCTCGGCGACGCCCTCGAGGACCGCACGCACGACGTGTGCCCGGGTGGTCCCTCGCGTCACGCCGAGCAGCGCTCCACGCGCGCCGTAGTCCCAGCGTGGGGTGCCAAGTCCCAGGAGTGCCGGGACGTACATGACGTCGTCGGTCGAGTCGACCGTGGCGGCGACCGCGGCCGATTCCTCGGCGGTGTCGATCACCCCCAGGTCGTCGCGCAGCCACTCGACGTTCGTTCCGGCCGACAGCATGATCGCCTCGCTGCCCCACGTGATGTGCTCATCGGCGCGCCAGCACACGATGGGGAACGTGCCGGCGCCGCCGCGGGTGGCATACGCCGGACGCTCGTCACCCAGACAGACGTCGAGCATCCCGCCGGTGCCGAACGTGATCTTGGCCCGGCCGGGCTGGACGCAGCCCTGGCCGACGAGCGACGCCTGCTGGTCGCCGGCGATGCCGCAGATCGGGGGCGCACCGGGGAGCAGGGTCGCCTCGCCGATGATCCCGGTCGAGTCGACGAGTCGTGGCAGCAACGACGCCGGAATCCGCAGCCGCTCGAGAATCTTCGCGTCGTAGTGCGTGGCGTCGCCGCGCAGCAGGCCCCACACGCCGGCGTTCGACAGGTCGGACACATGGTGGGCGCCCTCGGTCAGGCGCCAGATCATCCACGAGTCGGGCGTGCCGAAGCACAGGTCACGTCGCCGGTCCGGGTCCACGTTGTCCAGGATGTCGGCGAGCTTCGTGGCCGACTGGTTCGGGGCGAGTCGGATGCCCTCGGCGCCGAGCTCCAGGCAGGTCCCGACGGTGCGCAGGTCCTGCCACCCCTGCGCGGGGGCGACCGGCTCGCCGGTGTCGCGGTCCCACACGATCGTGGACGCCCGCTGGCTGGTGATGCCGACCGCGTCGACCGGGCCGTGCGACTCGAGTGCGGCCCGGGCGCAGTCGAGCGCGGCGTCGGAGTAGGTGACGGCGTCGAACTCGACGAGACCGGGGACGGGGGAGTCGGGCAGTGTGTCGCGGTGGAACTCGTGTGACACCGAGGCGTCGGGCCCGATGATCGCGGCCCGGACCGAACTCGTTCCCATGTCGATGACCAGGATGCTCATCGGTCCTCCCCGGCAGGTCCTGAGCTGTCCGGAGCGTACCGACGCACGACTCGCCTCGCGTACATCCCGCCGAACATCGCCATGATCGCCATGAGCATCGCCAGGAACGGATAGGCGACCCAGCTGATCGTCTCGCCGGATGCCAGTCGACGGATGACGCCGAGCAGTTGCACTGCGGCGTAGGCGAGCGCCCCGGCGGCGGCGGCATGGGGGAGCCCGGCGCTCGGAGCGAGACGCAGCACGGCGTAGCCGCCGGTGGCCGCACCGAACATGATCACGATCCACAACAACAACACGACCACCGACGTGCCGTCACTGCCGACGACGAACTGGTTGACGACACCGGCGGGCAGCGCGATCAGGAGTGCGGTCACGGCGCCGCGCCAGACCGCGCCGGTGGGGCTCAGTTCGGGGAGCGTGCGGAGCGGCTGCACCGGATCAGCGAACGGGTGCCGCTCAGACGTCGAAGCCGGCGACCGGCCCCCACGGGGAGACCAGACCGAGCTTGCCCGGGTTGAGGATGCCGTTCGGGTCGAGCGCGACCTTGACCGCCTGCAGGACCGCGGTGCCGCCGTCGCCGAGGGCGTCGCCCATGAATCGGGCCCGGTTGAGTCCGACGCCGTGGTGGTGCGACAGCGACCCGCCGCCGTCGAGCACGGCCCGCGTGCCCGCGTCCCACACCTGTCGGTAGAAGGCGTCCTTCGCGTCGGCCTCGGGCTTCCCGGCGAACGTGAAGTACAGGCAGGCGCCGTCGAGGTAGCTGTGGCTGCAGTGCGCCGAGGCAGCGAGCGTGCCGGGCACGGCGCTGATCGCGTCGACCGCGGCGCGGTAGATGCCGGGCAGCGTCGCCCACGGTCCCGAGATCTCCATGGTGTCGACGACGAGTCCGCCAGAGATCAGCGCCTCGAGCGCAGCGACGTCGTTGCGCTTTGCGAGCCAGTGGTCGACGAGCGCGTCGTCGAGCCGCTCGGCTCCGGCGCACACGTCGTCGACGA
>CAJBIS010000277.1 GCA_903953195.1 uncultured Actinomycetes bacterium | reverse complement strand
TGCACCTGTTCGCTCTCGAACTCGCCGCGTTCGACGAACTCGACGAACCCCGGGCACGCAAGTGCGATCAGCTCCATGTCGTCGCCGACCGCCTCGAACGCCCGCTGGTAGGCGCCCGAGTTGATCGTTCCGACGGTGCCGATGACGGCCA
Source organism: uncultured Actinomycetes bacterium (assembly GCA_903953195.1). Taxonomy (GTDB): domain Bacteria; phylum Actinomycetota; class Acidimicrobiia; order Acidimicrobiales; family Microtrichaceae; genus SXMI01. Next base: position 4,978 of record CAJBIS010000277.1, on the reverse strand, counting down.
CCCGCCCCGTCTCGGACGCCTGCACGAGGGAGCGCACCCCCGGTTCGATCACGCCGATGACCGGCACATCGAAGCGGTCGCGCAGCTCCTCGAGCGCCGCTGCCGCAGCGGTGTTGCAGGCGACGACGAGCAGCTTGACCCCGCGCCGCTCGACGAGCTCCTCGGCGATCTGGTGGGCGAACCCGCCGACCTCGGCGAGCGGCCGGGGGCCATAGGGGTAGCGGGCGGTGTCGCCCAGGTAGATCAGGTCCTCGCCGGGCAGCAGATCAATGAGCGCCCGGGCAACGGTCAGACCGCCGAACCCCGAGTCGAACATGCCGATCGGCCGCTCATCCACACCGCCACGGTAGTGCGACACGTTCGACGCCCACGGGTTCGCCGCGCCGCTCGGAGCGGCCCGGCGACGCGACTCAGAAGTAGATGACCTTCTCGGCGTTGGCCGCGGCCTCGTCGAGGTCCAGCGTCCACGCACCGGTCGACAGGTACTTCCAACCGGAGTCGCACACGATGTAGACGATCACGCCCTCGTCGATGCGGTTCGCCACCTTGCACGCGCCGGCGAGCGCGGCGCCGGCGGAGATACCGGAGAAGATGCCGACCTCGGCCATCTTGCGGGTGTACTCGAGCGACTCCCGCGGCCGGACGATCGACTTGCCGTCGAGCAGGTCGAACCCGCCCCACTTGTCGAACACCGGAGGGATGTAGCCGTCGTCGAGGTTGCGGAGCCCCTCGACCGTCTCACCGGCCGGCGGCTCGACGGCGAAGATCTTCACGTCGGGGTTCTGTTCCTTCAGGTAGGTCCCGACGCCGAGCAACGTGCCGGACGTGCCGAGGCCGGCGACGAAGTGGGTGACGCCGGGGACGTCCGCCCAGATCTCGGGCCCGGTGGTGCGGTAGTGCGCCCGCGGGTTGGCCTCGTTGCCGTACTGGTAGAGGAACACCCACTCGGGATGTTCGGCGGCGATCTCCTGCGCACGGCGCACCGCACCGTTGGACCCCTCGTTGCCGGGCGACGGGATGATCTCGGCGCCGTAGACCTCGAGGAGTTGCCGACGCTCGATCGACACGTTCTCGGGCAGCACGATCTTCAGGTGGTACCCGCGGATCCGGCTGATCATGGCGAGCGCGATCCCGGTGTTGCCGGACGACGGCTCGATGATCGTCTTGCCCGGAGTCAGCGTGCCGTCGGCCTCGGCCTCCTGCACCATGGCGAGCGCGATGCGGTCCTTGACCGAACCGCCCGGGTTCTGCCCCTCCATCTTCCCGAGGATCCGCACGTTCGGGTTGGGGCTGAGCGCGCTGACGTCGACGATCGGCGTGTTGCCGATGAGATCGAGGACGGAGTCGTGCACGGTCATGGGTCTCGTTCCAACAGCGGCAGGGGGTCCGCTGATTCCTGACCATCATGGTAGGGAATCCAGGGCTCCACCACCCACTTCCCGCCCGACGTCACACGTCGGCGGCGCCGCCGCAACCGGCAGTGGCGAGCCGGTCAGTCGAGCCCGGGCACCTCGACGGCCTCCTCGGTGATGTGCTCGTCGACGATCCGGTACGACCGCAACGACAGCTCGTCGTCGCGCAGCGACACGATCACGTAGTGCCAGTCCGGGTCGGGGGCCTGGGCCACATCGGTGGGCGACGGGTACGCGTCGGTGTGCGTGTGGGAGTGCATCACGCCCAGGATCGCCCAGTCGTTCGACTCGGCGTCCCGGTCGGCCCGCAGATGGTCACGCGGTGCCACGGTGTAGAGCTTGGCGCTCGCCGCGGCGTTCTCGCACGGGTAGAAGCGCCGGATGGTCCCCGATCCGTCCGACGACACCTCGCCGGCGAACAAGCCGCACGCCTCGAGGGGGAATCCGCGCAGCGCGTGCGCCAGCATCTGGGTGTGGCACTCCTGATCCATCCGCAGCACGACCCGCAACCTAGCGGCGGCCGGTAGCCTGCGCGGTGCGATGAAGCCCACCGGCGATCAGGTCGTGGCCACCAATCGGCAGGCCCGACGCAACTTCGAACTCTTCGACACCTTCGAGTGCGGCATCGTGCTGCGCGGCAGCGAGGTGAAGTCGCTGCGCGAGTCGAAGGTGCAGCTGAGCGACGCGTTCGCCGTCATCGACAGCGGTGAGGTGTGGCTCCACGGCCTGCACATCGCGCCGTACTCGCACGCCCAGGCCCACTCGGGCCACGAGCCGACCCGGCCCCGGAAGCTGCTGTTGCACCGCACCGAGATCGAACGCATCCGCCACCGCCTGCAGGTCGACCGGCTGGCACTCGTCCCGCTGAAGCTCTACTTCACGGACGGCCGGCTGAAGGTGGAGCTGGCGATCGGCAAGGGCCGCAAGACCGTCGACAAGCGCCAGGACATCGCCAAGCGCGACGCCGAGCGCGAGGCCGCTCGTGCCGTCGCCCGTGCCCGGAGATCGGAATGAGCTCACGTCATCATCATCAGCAGGGCGGGATTCAGCGGCAGGACGGTACCGGACCTCGCGGTGCGACCTCGCTGACACTCGCGCTGATGATCGCCGCGCTGCTCGGCGCGCTCGGCGGGGTCGCGTTCGATGCCAGCCCTGTTCAGGCCGCCGTCAGCGAGACGTCGTCCGGCAATCAGGGCACCGTCCCGGCTGAGCCCGGACAGCGCGTCCCGACCCGCGGCCCGATCGGGCCCGACCCGAGCACCCGCCAGAAGGTTCCGCTCGACCTGGTGGGCGGCCTGATCAACGGCACGCCGATCTTCCCCGGCGACTTCGCCGACCCGTACCTGCTCGCCGAGCCGAACGCGCTCTACATCTATGCGACGAACACGCAGACCGCGAACATCCCGGTCACCCAGATCCAGATCGGCAACATCTTGAACGGTGACTACCTGGGCGACGCGCTCCCCGACCTGCCGTCGTGGACGGCGAAGGGTTTCCAGTGGGCGCCATCGGTGTGGGCCCGACCCGACGACCAGTTCGTCATGTACTACGCCACGGCGGCACCGCCGCCGCCGGCGTTCGAACCGCGCCGCATGTGCATCTCGCGTGCCGTCGCCAACAATCCCGCGGGCCCGTTCGTCGACGACTCAACGGGCCCGATGATCTGCCCGCTGAGCGAGGGCGGCGCCATCGACCCCAGCATCTTCATCGACGGTTCCACGCCCTACCTGCTGTGGAAGAGCGACGGGAACTGCTGCAACCTGCCGACGAACATCTACTCGCAGCAGTTGAGCCCCGACGGGCTGTCGGTCGTCGGCGAGCCGAGCCTGCTCATCACCAACGACCAGGACTGGGAGGGCGACGTCGTCGAGGGGCCGTCGATGGTGAAGGTCGGGAGCACCTACGAGCTCTTCTACTCCGCCAACAACTGGAACAGTGACGACTACGCGGTCGGGATCGCCCTGTGTGAGACGGTGACCGGCCCGTGCACGAAACCGAACGACTCGGCATGGATGACCTCGGCGAAGGGGTACACGGGGCCGGGTGGCCAGGAATTCTTCTCGAACCCCGGCGGCGTGTGGATGGTGCACCACGGCTTCCTGCCCGGACAGGCGGGCACGCCCGATGGGCAGCGTCGGCTCTACCTGGATCTGTTGAAGTACACCGAGGGCGATCCGATCCCCGCCCGGATCGGCACCCAGGAAGCGGTCAGCAAGGTGCTGCAGTTCGGAGCGATCGTGCTCGCCGGCCTGGTGCTCGGGGGGCTCGCCATCGTGCTGGCCGTGCGGTGGCGTCGCCGCTGGCGGAAGCGCCAGCATGCGGACCTGCACGCCGGCGCATCGGCGACCGCTGAGCGCTGAGCGCACGGCCAGTCACTCCGGCCGGACCGCGCTCGCGGACCGACTGTCACACGCCTGCGATACGGTGGCGTCCAAACACAAGGGGCTGACTGGTTTCGACGTTGGGACCTGGAAGCCGTGCGTGCGACCCGAGTTGTCTCAGACTCGTTAAAAGGGGACACCCAAAGAACCGCCAACGAGCAGTTCGCTCTCGCCGCCTGATCCATCAGGAGGTAGAGAGTCATCGTGACCAGCAATGGCGCACGGGGCCAGACCACTGCAGCCCGGCAACAGAAGCAGTGGTGGACCGCAGGGAGAGACCGCTGACGGCGTGAAAGACCGCTGACGTCGGGGAAAGACCCGGCAGCTGACTCCGGTCAGCCGACCCGCCGGTGCCGCGGCTGTTGAGCGGCGAAGTCGGGAATGGTCGTAGCAGGTTCGGTGACCACCTAGCGGACGGGGGTACGATTCCCCCCAGCTCCACCACGGGGTGTTCGGCTGAATTCAGGAGAGGTGTTCCCCTGAATTCGCCGTTCCGTTCCCCTGAATTCCGCCCGAGCGCGCCACCTCCTGCCCTCCAGGCGACCTGGCTGGCACCTCTGGCCTGGGTGCCATGGCCCAGCCTGCCGAAGCGCAGAACTGCCGCCTCGCGAGCGCGCCCATGCTCTTGCCCTCCCGCATGCGGGGCTGCCCGGCAGCAGCGGCATGTAGCGGCACCTTTCTCCTCGACCGATGGCGGCCGGTCGTCGCCCGAGCGGCGGTTCTTGGGGAGTTGGTCCGATCGCCCGTCGGCCGACAGCGACCTTCTGATCACGAACGATGGTCAGCGAACTGCGGGGCCCCTGGTTCTGCGGCGACCCGTGCGGCGTTGGCCGTGTAGCTGATGGCGCGGTACCAGCCGGCGAGCATGCAGAGGTCGAGCGCCTGTTCCTCCGAGAGGTGGACCCGCACCCGCCGCCACAGTTCGTCGTCGAGGTCGGCGTCGTCGTGCAGGGCATCGGTTGCTTCGATCAGCACGCGGTCCCGCTCGTCGGTCCAGCAAGGGTCGGTGGCCCGACCGTGGGCGAGGGAGGTGATCTGCTCGCCGTTGAAGCCGGCTCGATCAGCGAAGAAGGCGACGTGGACACCCCACTCGTACTCGCATCGACATCGGGCGCAGGTGCGATCGATGACGATCTCGCGATCCCGCAACGTGAGCGAGAGTCGCTTGCTCAGTTCGTAACTGCC
>CAJBIS010000276.1 GCA_903953195.1 uncultured Actinomycetes bacterium | reverse complement strand
GTGGACCGGAACCCGCCGTAGATCTCGGCCGACGGGTAGACGAAACCCCGGCGCTTGGTCAGGTTGACGATGCGGTCGAAGAGTTCCGGCGTGGGTGCGGCTGCTGCGGACATGGTGACGGAGGCTACCGCCGTGAGTGCCGGACCCCGCGAGTTCGAGCGTCGGGCGCCACGCCGAGCGACCTGCAGCTGGCCCGGGCACGTCGCCGCGCACCACGAATGCGCGCGGGTGCCCGGTCGCACCGCTAGCGTTCTCGCTGCAGGTTTCCGCGCCTCGCACAACACCTCGTGGAGGATCCGAAGATGAGCGACCCCAACGTCCCGCCGCCACCCGGCGAGCCGCCGTTCCAGCCCGGAGGTGGCGCACCGCCGCCCCCGCCGCCCGGCCAGCCGCCGATGCAGCCCCCGATGCAGCCCCCGGCTCAACCGCCGATGCAGCCGCCGGCAGCTCCCCCGCCCGCGCAACCCCCGATGCAACCGCCGGCAGCTCCCCCGCCCGCGCAACCGCCCGGTGGGTACGCCCCGCCTCCGGCGCAGCCGCCCGGTGGGTTCGCCCCGCCGCCCGCGCAGCCGTACCAGAGCGCACCGATGACCGGCGGCCAGGCGCTCGCTGAGCCCTGGAAGCGCATCGTCTCGCTGGTCATCGACGCCATCGTGCTCTGGATCGTCTCGATTCCGATCTATCTCATCGTCGGCGGAGCGTTCAGCAGCGGCGTGAACTCCAGCTTCGGTTTCCGTCCTCTGCTGGCGGGCCTGATCGTGAACATCCTGTACTTCCTGTACTACGCGTTGATGATCGGGATGCGGGGCCAGACGATCGGCGGCATCGTGCTGAGCATCAAGGTCATCGGTTCGTCGGGAGCTGCGGTGACCCAGGAGCAGGGCTACAAGCGGGCTGCGGTCCACCTGCTCAACATCATCCCGTGCCTCGGCCCACTCGCCTTCCTGGTGCTCTTGATCTGGGGCCTGATCGCGCTGTTCACCCAGGAGCGTCGTCAGACGCCGTGGGACCAGTTCGCCGACACCCTCGTGGTCGACGCCTGATCGCAGCACACAGCAGCTGATCCGACTCGTTCGAGTCGCGAACGGGGGCCCTTCGGGGTCCCCGTTCCGCGTCCGGGCGCCGCGCGCCGATCGCGGGTGCCGAACAGGTCGCCTCAGGCGCCGTGCAGGACCCGCACCGACCGGAGCCGGCGCTCCAGATGCCCCTCGAGCGCTGCGGTGGCGAGCGTGTCGACCTCTCGGGCGACGTCACCGTCGGGCAGGTCGAGGACCGCGACCAGTCCTCCGCCCAGCACCGCTCGTGACACCGCGAGCGCCTCATCGCTGATCGGTCGACCGCCACCACAGGTGCGACAGCGCACGCCCCCGGCCTCGAGCGCGAGCACCAGGTCGCCGTCGGGCTCACCACACACGACGCACGTGTGCAGTTCCGGGGCCACACCCTCGGCGGCGAGCAGTTTCAGGTAGAACGCCGCGGCGATCAACGGCGGGTTGCGGTCCTCGATCGTCCGGAGTCCGCCGACGAGCATGTCGAACAGCCTCGGGTTCGGCTGACGGTCCTGGGCGACCAGGTCGACCGCCTCGAGCAGCGCGGCAGCGTGCCCGAGGCGTGACATGTCCTCGCGGGTCCGGGGCCGGGACTCGGCGGTCTCGGCCTGGGTGACGATGTCGAGGTCGCCCCGCCCCTCGTGCAACTGCACCTCGATGTGCGAGCCGGGCTCGAGCCGCGAGCCGAACTTGGACTTGGTGCGACGCACCCCCTTGGCGACGGCCCGCACCTTGCCGTTGGCCCGGGTCAGGAGCACCACGATCCGATCGGCCTCGCCGAGCTTGTAGGTCCGCAGGACCACGGCGTCGTCGCGGTACAGGCTCACCGATCGATCCTCCCACACCGCCACCACGCGTCTCGGTGCATCCAGCAGCGCCATGGACGGCAGATGCACCGAGAGCCGCCGGAGACACGGAGGGGCGGGCGATCGAGGGGCGGGTGGAGCCGTTCGGCGAGGGCGGGCGGCTAGCGTCGATGCTCGTGCGAACCAGAGGAAACCGAACCCGCCGTCTCGTCCAGCTGCTCGTCCCGACGGTGGCGGTCTGCGCCCTCGTCGGCGCGTGCTCGTCCGACACCGACACGAACGCGTCAGGTGACAGCACCACGTCGACGGCGGCCGACGGCTCGACCACGGCGCCGCCCGCCACCGAGCCGGCGGTGAAGACGATCCCGGGCATGCCACCGGTGGTCGACCCGAACAACGTCTACTCGGAGACGACGCCCGAGGACCTGTCCCCTGCGGTGGCCGACGCCAAGCAGTACGTCTACGTGCCCCACAACGAGAACGGTCAGGTGTGGGTGATCGACCAGAACACCTACGAGGTCGTCGGCAAGTACGACGTCGGCAATCTCGTGCAGCACGTGGTGCCGTCGCACGACCTGAAGACGCTGTACGCGAACGCCTCGGGCTCGAACCAGCTCGTGCCGTTCGATCCGGCGACGGGCAAGCCGGGCACGCCCGTCGACGTCGACGCCCCGTACAACCTGTACTTCACACCCGATGGCAAGGCCGCCATGGTGATGGCGGAGCGGCTCGACCGGATCGACTTCTACAACGCCACGACCTGGGAGAAGACGGGCTCGACGCCGGTGCCGTGCACGGCGCGTCCGGGCAGCATCTCGGGCGGTGTGAACCACGCCGACTGGTCGGCCGACGGTTCGTACTTCATCGCGACGTGCGAGTTCTCCGGCCAGCTGCTCAAGGTCGACACGGTGAGCGGTCAGGTGCAGGGCATCCTGGACCTCGGTTCCATGTCGATGCCGCAGGACTGCCGGGTGCTGCCCGACGGGAAGACCTTCTACGTCGCCGACATGATGGACGGGGGCGTCCACGTCATCGACGGCCCGTCGTTCACGAAGACCGGTTTCATCGAGACCGGCGACGGAGCCCACGGCATCTACCCGAGCCGTGACGCCACGGTGGCCTACGTCTCGAACCGCGGCAACACCGGGATGGACCGCCCCGGCGGCGGCACCGTCAGCGTCGTCGACTTCGCGACGAACAAGGTGGTGGACACCTGGACGGTCCCCGGCGGCGGTTCACCCGACATGGGCGGAGTCTCCACCGACGGCACGAAGCTGTGGCTGTCCGGCCGCTACGACAACGTCGTCTACGTGTTCGACACGACCAACGGCGAGCTCGTCAAGAAGATCCCCGTCGGCGCCGGACCGCACGGCCTGGCGGTGTTCCCTCAGCCCGGCCGCTACTCGCTCGGGCACACCGGCAACTACCGCTGAGCGGGCCGCACCACCACGACGTCGTCGATCGGCGTCCCGTCGCGTTCCCCGCCGATCAGCCAGGCGTTGCCGTCGACCACGGCGAGGGTGCTGTCGGTGACCGGCTTCGGCAGGTTGCCGGCCGGGGTCACGGTTCCGGTGGCCGGATCGAATCGCCAGATCGCTGACGAGTCCGTGAGCGACGTCCCCGTCCCGGTGCGTCCGCCCATCACGTAGATCGTGCCGTCGAGCACCGCGGCGACCATGTGGCCGATCGGCTCCGGGAACTGCCCGACCAACGTGACCACGCCGGTCGCCGGGTCGATGCGCTGGATGTCGGCGGTCTGCGAGTCGTTGCCGTCGGGCGTCCTGGTCTTGCCGCCGAAGGCGTACACCTTGCCGTCGAGCGCGGCCACCGCCGGATACCGAACCGGCGTCACGAGCTGGCCGACCTCGGTGTAGGTCACGCCATCGGTCGACGTGAGCACGCCGGCGGTGATGTCCGTGTCGTCGTAGCCGCCGACGACGACGAGCGTGTCACCGGAGGCAACGGCCGCCACGTCCGAGCGGGGCTCGCTGATCTGGCCGATCCTCGACGGGTTGGCGCTCGACGTGTCGACGACCGCCGCCGTCGCCACCTCGGACTCGCCGCCACCGATCAACAGCATCCGTCCGCCGAACGTGGTGCCGGCCGCGTCGTGCAGTGCCTTCGGGATCCGCGCCACCTGCTGGACCGAGCCGGCGGCCGGGTCGATCTGCAGCACGGCGGAACTCGAGCTCCGGTTGGCGTCGAGCCCGCTCGCGCAACGGATGGTCGATCCCTCGGCGCCACAGGCCGTGCGACTCAGCGCCGCGGGAAGTGACCACGACGCCAGCTCGGCGACCGGGTCGGCCGGCACGGCGGTCGTCGGCGGAGCGGTGCTCGAGGTGGTGGCGTCGTCGGAGGTCGCGCCGGTCGACGTGTCGGACGCCGAGTCCCCGGAACCGGAACTGCACCCCACGGCGGCGAGCACGGCGACTGCGGCGACGGGAAGTGCGACCCGCCGCACGACTCGGAGCGACGGCACCCTACGAGCCCGCCGGGTCGGCGTCGGTGAGCCCGCCGAAGCGGCGATCACGATGTTGGAACTCGCTGATCGCCGCGTAGAGGTCGCTGCGTCGGAAGTCGGGCCAGAGGACGTCGGTGAACACCAGCTCGGAGTACGCCATCTCCCACAGCAGGAAGTTCGACGTCCGGTACTCGCCCGAGGTGCGGATCATGAGCTCCGGGTCGGGCATCGTCGGGTCGTACAGGTGCCGACGGATCGTGCGTTCGTCGATCTTGTTGGCCGGGGTGCCCTCGGCGACGATCGCCCGAACCGCATCGACCAGCTCGGCGCGCCCGCCGTAGTTGAAGGCCATCGACACCGTCATCGCCGTGTTGTCACCGGTGAGTTCGAGCGTCTCGTCGATCCGACGCAGGATCCGCTTCGGGACCCGCCAGTCGCGGCGTCCGAGGAACTGCATCTTCACGTTCTTGGCGTTCAACTCGTCGCGGCGCGACACCAGCAGGCGCTCGTTGAAGTTCATGAGGTAGCGGACCTCGTCGACCGGTCGCTTCCAGTTCTCGGTCGAGAACGCGTACACGGTGAGCCAGCGGATACCGGCGTCGAGCGCCCCCCAGATGGTGTCCATGAGCGCTTCCTCGCCGGCGGCGTGCCCATCGGTCCGGGGCAGGCCTCGGCGCTGCGCCCAGCGGCCGTTGCCGTCCATCACGATCGCGACGTGCGTCGGGATCCGCGATGCGTCGAGGTCGGTCAACTCCACGCCCGCACCGTACCCGATCGCTGTCCGGCCAACGGTTCCACGCACTCAGTAGCCGAGCTGTTCGAGCGAGCCCGGACGGGACTGCCAGTCCCGCTCCACCCGGACCTTGAGCTCCAGGAACGCGCCCTCGGGGAGCTGCCGGCGCACGCGGGTGCCGACCTCCTTGAGCACGGATCCGCCCTTGCCGATCACCATGCCCTTCTGCGACTCCCGCTCGACGAGGATCTCGACCTTGATGCGGGGCCACTCCCACTCGACGGTGCGCGTGGCGATCGAGTGCGGAAGCTCCTCGCGCATGACCGCGAGCAGCTGCTCGCGCACCAGCTCGGCGACCCGGAACCCCTCACCGAGATCGCTCGTGGTCCCGTCGGGGTACCACTGCGGACCTTCGGGGATGCGTTCGAGGAGGTGTTCCACGAGCGCGCCGACTCCCTCACCGGTACGTGCCGAGACGGGGAACCAGGCGACGGCGTCGAACGCCGCCGCCTCCTGGAGGAACTCGAGCAGGGCGCCGGGTGTGACCCGGTCGACCTTGTTGATCACGATGACCGAGTCGGCGGGCAGCTGCTCCGCGATGCGGCGGTCACCCGGCCCGATGCGCTGCGTGGCGTCGAGCACCAGGCAGGTCACGTCGACGTCGGACATGGCCTCGGTGGCAGCGGAGTTGAGCCGCTCCCCCATCAGCGTGCGGGGCTTGTGGATCCCGGGCGTGTCGACGAACACGATCTGCGTGTCCTCCCCCCGGAGGATGCCCCGGATCTGGTGGCGGGTCGTCTGCGGCTTGTCGGAGACGATCGAGATCTTCTCGCCGAGGATCTGGTTCAACAGCGTCGACTTGCCGACATTCGGCCGGCCGACGAAGGTCACGAACCCCGACCGGTGGACCGCTCCGTCGCTCATGCGTCACCTTCGATTGCCGGGTCCGGGATCCGGACACGCACCCGCGCCACCCGGCGGCCGTCGACGCGTTCGACGACGAGCCGGGCCCCGGCGACGTCCACGACGTCGCCCGGCACCGGCACCCGGCCGAGCATCCCGAACACGAGGCCGCCCACGGAGTCCCAGTTGCCCTCGGGCAGGTCCAGGCCGAGCTCCTCGTTGAGGTCACCCAGGTTGTACGTGCCCACCACCATCACCTCGCCGTCGGCGAGCCGTTCGAGGTCGGGAGTGTCGTCGTCGAACTCGTCGGTGATCTCACCAACGAGTTCCTCGAGCAGGTCCTCGAGCGTCACCAGGCCGGCGTTGCCGCCGTACTCGTCGATGACGAGCGCCAGGTGGGTCTTGTTGGCCTGCATCTCGGCGAGCAGCTCGCGCACCGGCTTGGTCTCGGGGACGAAGAAACCGTCGCGTATCACCGCCGTCACCGACTCGGCACCACGGCCCTCGCGCTCGGTCCGGAACGCGTCGCGCACGTTGACCACGCCGACGACGTCATCGGAGCTGTCGCCGTAGACCGGTAGCCGCGACAGTCCCGAGGTGATCGCCACCTCGACGACGTCGGCGACCGAGTCGTCGCGCCCGACCGACACGACGTCCGGGCGGGGCACCATGATCTCGCGGGCCACGGTGTCCCCGAAGTCGATGATCGACTCGATGAGATCGCGTTCGGACTCCTCGATCACGGCCGCCTCGGCCGCCTCCTCGGCGAGGGCGAGGATCTCCTCCTCGGTGACGAACGGGCCCTGCTTCAGCCCCTTGCCGGGAAGCACGATGTTGGCGACGCCGATGAGCCCACGCGCCGGCCAGCGGAGCAACCGCCCGATGAAGTCGACGAGCGGCGCACTGAGGAGCGCGGCGCGCTCGGTGTGCTGCAGCGCCCAGGTCTTCGGCGCGGCCTCGGCCAGCGTGAAGAGCACGACGACGTTGAGCACGATGCCGATGGCGACGCCGAGCGGGCCGAACAGTCGAGCGGCGAGCACACCGACGAGGGCCGCCTGCACCGTCTGCACGATGTTGACCGACAGGTAGATGGCATTGAGGTCACGCTCGAGGTTGTCGACGATCCGCCGGACGAGCGGCCCCCGTTTCGGGTGCGCCTCGGCCAGCGCCGCGGCCCGGGACCGGGTCATGCGGGTGATGGCGGTCTCGGCGACGGCGAGCACCGTGGCGACCAGGACGAGCACGACGATGACGACCAGCAGCCAGATGTCGGTGGCGGTCACGCGGCCTCCCACGGATCGCGGCCCGGCACACCGTGGAGTGCCGTCAGGAGCTCGCGCTCACGTCGCTGCATGGCGACCTGCTCGTCGGGTGTGGCGTGGTCCCATCCGCACAGATGCAGCGCGCCGTGCACCACCAGGAGGGCGAGTTCGTCGTCCACCGTGCCGGCGTGCGTGGGCGCCTGGGCGGCAGCGACCTCGGGGCAGAGCACGACGTCGCCCACGAGCCATGGTTCGTCGTCGGCGACCGGGCCGGTGCCGTCGATGGGGAACGAGAGCACATCGGTCGGGCCGCTGCCGCCGAGGTGCTCGACGTTGAGATCGGCGATCCGCGACGGGTCGACG
>CAJBIS010000275.1 GCA_903953195.1 uncultured Actinomycetes bacterium | reverse complement strand
GTGTACACGCACACCCGCTCGGCGTGCTCCCCGTACCGTCGCTCGATGGTCGCCGCGACCTGCTCCGGGGTGCCGCGCACGGCCACCAGGTCGAGCAGCTCGTCGGGGACCAGGGCCGACAGCTCGTCCCACCGACCCTCCCGCGTCAGCGACTGGGCGACCGGCTGGAGGTCGCCGAACCCCTCGTGTTCCAACACGGGACGGTAGGCGGGGGTCGATGAGTAGAAGCCGAGCAGCGCCCGACACCCGGCATCGGCCGCCGCCTGCTCGTCGTCATTCCGACCGCAGGCGACGATCAGCTCGGGCAGCAGTTCGAGCCCCCCGAGGCTGCTGTCCCGGCGGCCGAGCCCGGCGTCGACCGCCGGCAGCGTGCGCTCGCTGAAGAACCGCTCGCTCGTCACCGGCATCACGGCGAGCTCGTCGGCGACCTCGGCGGCGAGCGCGCACATCCGGGGCCCCAGGCCACCGACGGCGATCCTGGGCGGTCCGGCCGGGTGCGGCTGCGGGGAGAACATGGGCGTCATGAGCGTGTGGGTCCGGAACGGGCCCCGGTGGTCGAGCCGCTCACCGGTCTGCCAGGTGCGGAACACTGCCCGGACCGCCTCGACCGTGTCACGCATCCGTTCGACCGGCCGGTCGAAGTCCACACCGAACCGCCGCTCCACGTGCGTGCGCACCTGCGCGCCGAGCCCCAGGGTGAAGCGACCGTTCGACAGCTCGTGCAGGTCCCATGCGGCGTGGGCCAGGTGGATCGCGTTGCGCGGGAACGCGATGGCGACGTTGGTCATCACCGCGAGATCGGTGGCCTGCGCCGCGAGCGCCAGTGGCAGGAACACGTCGTGCGGCCCCTCGAAGGTGAAGACGCCGTCGACGCCGGCCGACTCGAGCGAACGCGCCGCGTCGGCGGCATCGGCGAGTCCGTAGATCGGGGCGAGCACCTGCACGACGACCGACCGTGCTCAGCGGGGCGCCGGGCGGGTGCCACGGACCAGCCGACCGGGCCGCTCGCCGGTGAACTCGTCGGCGAGCCGGACCGGCACGCCGGCGCAGATCGTCGCGTCGTAGCCGGTCACCCGCTGCACCAGCCGTCGACCTCCGGCCGGGAGGTCGTGCACCATCTCCGGTGGAGCGAGACGCAGCGCGTCGAAGTCGATGACGTTGACGTCCGCACGGAAGCCCGGTGCGAGCACGCCCCGGTCCGCGAAGCCGTAGAGGGCCGCCGTCTCGCTCGTCTGCATGGCCACGGCGCGCTCCAGACCGAACCGCTCGCCGCGCTCGCGGTCGCGGACCCAGTGGGTGAGCATGTAGGTGGGCAGGCTCGCATCGCACAGCAGCCCGCAGTGCGCACCGCCGTCACCGAGCCCGAGCACGGTGCCCGGACGCTCGAGCATCGACTGCATCGCTCCGAAGTCGCCGTGGCTGTAGCCGAGCAGCGGGAAGTAGAGGAGCTCGTGGCCGTCCCGCTCGAGCAGCAGGTCGTAGGCGACCGACTCGGGCGTGCGGCCCTCACGCGCCGCGATCGCCGCCACGCTCGCCTCGGGGCCGGGCTCGTAGTCCGGCGGGTCGCCGAGCGGGAACAGCTTGTGGAAGCTGGTCAGGAGGTAGTTCACGAACGGGTCGACGTCGACCGTCTCCGACAGGATCTCGTCGCGCACCTCGGGGGTCCGCATGCGGGCGACGCGCTCTGCGAGCGGGAGGCCGCGCAGCGCCCGATAGGTGGGGTGCGCGATGAACGGGTGCACCGACGACTCGAGCCCGAACAGCAGGCACGCGGGCCGACCGGCGACCTGCGGGACGATGTGCGCGCCCGTCGCGTTCGCGGCATCCGACAGGTCGAGCAGTTCACGCCACTGCTCCGGCCAGACGTCGGACTGGAGACAGTTGAACGTGACCGTCCGCCCGGTTCGTCGGGAGAGCTCGGCCATCCAGGTGAACTCGTCGGCGGGTACGACCATGTCGCTCGCCAACTCGAACACACCGCCGCCCGCGGCGCCGAGCGCGTCACCGATGCCGAGCAGCTCGTCGACCGACGCCGTCGTGCCGGCCGCCAGCTCGCCGTCCTTGGCCCGGTGCAGCACCGTGCGGGTCGTCGAGAATCCGGCGGCCCCGGCGCGGATCGCCTCCGTGACGATCTCGGCCATCGCAGCGATGTCGTCAGCGTTGGCCTCCTCGTTGGCCGCACCGCGGTCACCCATCACGTACGCGCGCACCGCGCCGTGGGGGACGAGTGCGGCGACGTCGAGGACACGCGGCATCCGGTCGAGCTCGTCGAGGTACTCGGGGAAGGTCTCCCAGTTCCAGCTCATGCCCTCGGCCAGCGCCGTGCCCGGAATGTCCTCGACCCCCTCCATCAGCTGGATCAGCCACTCGCGCCGCTCGGGCGCGGCCGGAGCGAATCCGACGCCGCAGTTCCCCATGACCACCGTGGTGACACCGTGCCAGCCGGACGGCGACACCTCGGGATCCCAGGTGGCCTGACCGTCGTAGTGGGTGTGGACGTCAACCCAACCCGGGGTGACGAGTCGGCCGTCGGCGTCGATCGTGCGGCGCGCCGGCCCGGCACTCCCGGGCGGCCCGACCTCGACGATGCGATCTCCGTCGATCGCGACGTCCGCCACCACCGACGGCGACCCTGTGCCGTCGACGACCGTGCCCTGACGAATCACCAGATCATGCATGGCGGGAGCGTACCGACCGGAGGGACGGTCAGGTCGGTCGGAGGAGCGACGCAGCGTTGTCGTGGAGGACGAGCCGACGATCGGACGGATCCAGCACCGCCAGGTCGTCCAGCGTGTCGAGCGGGCGGGGCAGGCCCTCGATGTGCGGCCAGTCGCTGCCGAACAGCACCCGGTCGGCGCCCATCAGGTCGACGACCTCGGCCACGTCGTCCTCCCAGAACGGGTTGATCCACACCTGCGATCGGAACACGTCGACCGGGTCGTCGGCG
Organism: uncultured Actinomycetes bacterium; assembly: GCA_903953195.1. Taxonomy (GTDB): domain Bacteria; phylum Actinomycetota; class Acidimicrobiia; order Acidimicrobiales; family Microtrichaceae; genus SXMI01. The sequence continues at coordinate 5,287 of CAJBIS010000275.1, read as the reverse complement.
AACCAGCCGGGGACCTTCTTCGCGATGGAGCGCACCTTGCGAAACATGTCACCGAGGAACTGCGCGCCGTTCTCCACGGACGCGATCCGCAGGTTCGGATACCGGGCGAGATGGTTCTCGAGCAGCATCGACAGCAGGAAGTCCCGGATGGCGGCCTCGATCGCGAAGAACGCGATCGATGGCTTCCATCCACCTCGGAACGACGCGGCGAAGCCCTGGGGCGCATAGCCGTTGAACGACACGCCACCGTCACCGGCGTGCAGGACGAGGGTGATCCCGGACTCGTTGAGCAACGACCAGAATCCGGCGAACCTGTCGTCGAACGGCGAGCACACACCGAGTGCCGTGTGGGCCGCGGCCGGGCGCATGACGACGAGCCGTGCGCCCGCATCGAGCGCCCAGGTGAGCTCCTCGACCGCCCAGTCCGGGTCGGCGAGCGTGAGGTACGGGCCGGCGAAGATCCGGTCGTCGCCGGCGACACCCCAGTCATCGGCCAACCACCGGTTGAACGCACGGAACGTGACGCACGCGGCCTCGGGGTCGTCCGTGAGCAGCTCCTCGTAGACCATGCCCAGTGTCGGGAACAGCCAGCAGGCGTCGATCCCCTGCTCGTCGAGCACCCGCCGCCGCTCGGTCCGGTCGCGGTACTCGGGCCGGATCGGTTCGCGCTCCGACAGGAAGCTGAGCGGATCGCGGCCGTCGGTGTTGCCACGGAAGTACTCGTACATGGAACCGGCCCGGGCGATCGGGTCGAACGTCGGGTTCGTCACCGCCCGGGACACCCGACCGGCGACCACGTGGTACTGGCGGCCGTCGATCTCGCACCAACGCACACAGCGATCGGCCCATGCCGGGTCGAGATGACGGGTGAAGGCGTCGAGGGCCTCGTAGTAGTGCTGGTCGGCGTCGATCACCGGGCCCGCCGCGGCGGTGCCGGTCACGAGGTGGTCGACCCGGCCGCGTCGGACGATGCGTCGGCGTCGGACGATGCGTCGGTGCCGGCGTCGGTGTCGGCGTCGCTCGCCGCACCGGCGGCGCCGATTCGAGCGAGCACCTGCAACACCGCCAGCGCCAACAGTGTGAGACCGGCGGCCCAGAGCACCGTGCCGGCACTCGGCTTGTCCTGGATGACCAGGACCAACACCACCACGGCCACGATCGCCACACGAATGGCGACCACGTACTCAGCCACGAAGGTGCCGAACGCTCCGAGCGCAACGCCGTGACCCGCCGCCTCGTCGCCGGCCCTGCCGAGCGCGCCCGACACGCCGCGTCGCAGGGCGACCGCGGGTCGGCTCGGTCCCGCGAGCAACGTGGCCAGCAGGCCGACGAACCCGACGGCCGCCACCACACGCGTCGAGCCGCGGACGAACCGGGTGAGGGTGTCGAACACGGTGGTCGCCGTCGCCGTGGACGAGCCGGTCGGCAGCGCACCGAGATAGAACCAGCGGGCGATCGCGAACGCCGCGATGGTCAGGAGTGCGCCCGCGAGCAGACCACCGAAGGCCGCCGCCACGCCGCGTCGGTGGTTCGCGAACACGAAGACCGCGGCCACGAGCAGCGCGATGGTGAACCACGGGAGGACCGTGGCGACGCTGTCGAAGAGCCGCACCGCCGACTGGACCTGTGCGAGCTGGTCGGACTGGAACACCTCGAGTTCGGCGGACTTACCGGACGTCGACGTCGACGTCGGAAAGATGTTGATGCCGAGCTCATTCAGCTTCGACGACGCCGTCTGCGCCACCCCGGACAGGTCGACGGTCACGGCGCCCTTGCGGTCGGACGAGTTCTCGAGCACGTCGACGAGCTTGCTGTGGGCGACCCGGTTGGCCTCGACCCAGAGCTTGGCGAACTGCTCGCTGTGGACGATCCTGTCGACGATCTGGCGGATCAGATTCTCGACGCCCAGGCTGATCGGTGCCGCGAGGAACTGGCCGCGGTCCGGCAATGCCTCGCCGACCTTGGCCTCGACGTCGACGCTGCCGTACAGCGCCTCGGTGACGCGATCGGTGACCGACGCCTGAACGGCCGGGTCGGTGGCCAGCGGCGACACCGTCTGGACGTACCGATCGGTGTCGAGCAGCTGGTTGCGGGTCCAGAGACCCAGGATCGACACCGGGACCAGCAACGAGGCGAGCACGACGAGCGCGATCCCCCCGGTGGCCCGGAGTCGATGGGTTGACTGCGGCGGGACGCCGCCGTCGTCAGATGACTCGGACGTCGAGGGCTTCGTCACCCTTGCGACCCGGTCCCACCTCGAACTCGACCTTCTGGCCCTCTTCGAGATTGCGATAGCCGGAACCGGCGATCTTGGAGAAGTGAACGAAGATGTCGCTCGCCTCGTCGTCACGGCTGATGAAGCCGTACCCCTTCTCGGAGTTGAAGAACTTCACGGTTCCCGTTGGCACGGCACTACTCGTTTCTGCTGTTGGCTTGTGGACCGGTTCCGGAGAACCCGTCGATTCAATGTTGGCGAGAGGCTACCCCACCTCGCGCCGATCCACCGACCAGGCCCCTCGGTGCCCCGTGTCGGGGTCAGCCGGCGTGCCGATCCGCCACGTCGAGCGCGGCGTCCACCGCCGCCAGACCGGACCGCAGATCGTCCTCGGAGATCACCAGCGGAGGCGCCAGATGGATGCGGTTGCCGCTGAGGAACGGCCACACACCACCGGCCTTGCAGGCGGCGCCGAACTCGCCCATCGGGGCGGCGTCGGCGCCCGAGGCGTTGAACGGGACGAGCGGCTCACGGGTGGCCCGGTCCCGGACGAGTTCGATCGCGAAGAACAGCCCGAGGCCCCGGACGTCGCCCACCGACGGGTGTCGCTCCGTCATCGACTCGAGCGTCGGACGGACCACGTCCTCACCGAGCGATCGGACACGCTCGAGGATGCCGTCGTCGTCGAAGACGCGCATCGATTCGACCGCGACGGCACACGCCAGCGGGTGCCCGCTGTAGGTGAGTCCGCCCGGGTACGGCCGGTCGTCGAACGACGCGGCGATCTCGGCGCTGATGACCACGCCCCCGAGCGGCACGTAGCCGGAGTTCACACCCTTCGCGAACGAGATCAGGTCGGGCGCCACGCCCCAGTGGTCGACGGCGAACCACTCGCCGACGCGGCCGAAGCCGACCATCACCTCATCCGCGATCATCACGATGCCGTGGCGGTCGCACAGGGCACGCACACCGGCGAGGTAGCCGGCAGGCGGCACGAGCACACCGTTGGTGCCGACGATCGACTCCAGCACGATCGCCGCAACCGTGTGGGCGCCCTCCATCGTGACCACCTGCTCGAGGTGTTCGAGGGCGCGTTCGCACTCCTCGGCCTCCGAGGTGGAGTGGAACGGTGAGCGGTACGGATACGGCCCGAAGAAGTGCACGACTCCGGACACGCCGGGCTCGGACGGCCACCGGCGAGGCTCACCGGTGAGGGCGATCGCGGTCGCCGTCGCACCGTGGTAGCTCCGGTACGCGGACAGCACCTTGTGCCGGCCGGTGTGCAGCCGCGCCATGCGCACGGCGTTCTCGTTGGCCTCGGCACCGCCGTTGGTGAAGAACACGCGCTCCATTCCGGCCGGTGCGCGCTCGACGATCATCGCGGCGGCCTCGGTGCGGACGTCGACCGCGAACGACGGCGCCGCAGTGCACAGCTGCGCCGACTGCCGACGGATGGCCTCGATGAGTCGTGGGTGCTGGTGGCCGAGGTTGACGTTGACGAGCTGCGAGCCGAAGTCCAGGAAGCGCTGTCCGGCCGGGTCCTCGATCCAGACGCCCTCGGCAGCGGCGATCGTCATCTGCGACACCTGGTTCTGGGCGGACCACGAGGTGAAGACGACCCGTGGGTCGACGGCGCTTGCCTCACGCTGCGTGGTGACGGTGTCACTCGTGGTCACATCTTCGCCTTTCGTCGCCGCCGAGCGCACTGCGACACGAACATCGCCGCTCGACGTGTGTAGGTTCGCCCAATCGTACGGCATGGCCCAGTGCGCCATCCGCAGGCACACTGAACCGGTCGGAACGACGACCGACACCGGGGGAACCACGACCATGCACCACGAGCGACCGATGCACCGACGGGTCCGGCAGGCGGCGAGCACCGCCGTGCTGATCGCACTCACCGTGGTCGCCGCCGCGTGCACCGCCGCTCCGGCCACGCCGTCGACCACCACCGTCCCCTCGACCGGAACCGCTCCGGTCATCACGACCTTCACGTCGTCCACGACATCCGCACCGGCACCGGCACTGATCGCCTTCGCCTGGCAGGTCGCCGACCCGCAGTCGGACCGCCTCACGTGCGACATCGACGTGGGCGCGGACGGCACGTCCGAGCTCACGGTGACCGACTGCCAGGGCAGCCGGAGCCGGAACCTGACGATCGGTGACACCGGCGCCTACGCCATCCGGTTCACCGTCAGCGACGGCACCGAATCGGCGACGTCGACGGTGGGACTCTCGGTCACCGCCGGTACCAGCGAGACCTTCGACATCGTCCTCCGGCCGCAGACGACGCTGTCACCCGAGGCCCAGGCGGCGTTCGATGCGGCCGAGGCCCGCTGGGAGGGCATCGTGACCGCCGGCGTCCCGGCAGTGCGGGCGACGATCGGCGCGAACGGCTGCGGCGCACTGAACGGCGCGATCGACGAGGTCGTCGACGACCTCGTCATCGACATCTCCACCACCGCGATCGACGGCGCCGGTTCCGTGCTCGCCCGCGCCGGCCCGTGCCTCGTGTCGACCGGGGACGGACTCCCCCGGTTCGGCGTCATGGAGTTCGACCTCGCCGACCTCTCGAACCTCATCTCCTCGGGCACGCTGACCGCGGTCATCACCCACGAGATGGGGCACCTGCTCGGCATCGGCACACGGTGGACCTCGGCGAAGCCCGGCGTGGTCCTGACCGGCGGAGGCACCGGCGATCCCCGCTACACCGGCGCCCGGGCCGTGGCTGAGTGGTCCGCCCTCGGCGGGAACGGCACGATCCCCGTGGAGGCGACCGGCGGACCCGGAACCGCCGACGCCCACTGGCGGGAGTCGACCTTCGGCACCGAACTGATGACCGGCTTCATCAATGGGCCGGTCAATCCGATCAGCAGGATGACCATCGCGTCGCTCGCCGACCTCGGCTACCAGGTGGACATCGCCCGTGCCGACGCCTACTCGGTGCCATCGGGCAACCTGCTGCGCTCGCTCCTGGCGGCGCCCGAGGTGGAACTGCGGGTCGACCGACTCGGCCCCGTCGGCGCTGCCTGAATAGCCTGTCCCCATGGGTGACCTGAGCGTCGCAGCCGT
>CAJBIS010000274.1 GCA_903953195.1 uncultured Actinomycetes bacterium | reverse complement strand
GCCTCGACCTCGGCCTCGTGTTCCTCGTACACCATCAGATCGCCGGCCTCGTCCCATTCGTACGGCAGGTCGGCGGCCGTGAGCGCGTCGGCGAGCGCGGTCTGGAAGTCCACGGGCCAGCCGGCCACCGAGTAGACGATGCGCGGCACGTCGGCCGACAGTGCCGGTCGGGCCGCCGCCTCGACCTCGTCGACGAGCGCATCGACCGTGGTCCGGTCCTCGGCCCGGATCGACACGGTCGTGCCCTGCCAGACGTGTTCGATGCCCTCGGACTCCAGCAGCGACGCCAGCATCGCCCGGGACTCGGCCGCCCACGGGGCGCAGTCGTAGGCGACCTCGCGACCCGGGCCGTCGTCGACCTCGGTCACATCGGCACCGACATCGGCATCGGTCACATCGGCATCGAGATCGACATCGATCGTGTCGTCGATCGTCTCGCCGTCGCTGCCGGCCACCTGGTCATCCGCGTCGTCCACGCCCGCCATGTTCGCGCACCGACTGCGTTGGACCTGTGCCGATCCGCCGTCTCGGGCCGGGGTGCACACCGACGGCGGGCGAGTCGGTAACGTCTGGGGATGCCGAACTCGACACCCGACCGCAATCTCGCACTGGAACTCGTCCGCACGACCGAGGCCGCGGCGCTCGCCGCCGCCCACTGGGTCGGTCGGGGCGACAAGGAGTCCGCTGACGGGGCCGCCGTCGACGCCATGCGGCTCATCCTCGGGACCGTCGGCATGACCGGCACGGTGATCATCGGCGAGGGCGAGAAGGACGAGGCGCCGATGCTCTACAACGGCGAGGTCGTCGGTGACGGCTCCATGCCGAACGTCGACATCGCCGTCGACCCGATCGACGGCACCACCCTCACGTCCAAGGGCCGTGGTGGCGCAGTGGCGGTGATCGCCGTGTCCGAGCAGGGCACGATGTTCGACCCGGGACCGTGCGTCTACATGGAGAAGATCGCCGTCGGCCCCGACGCGAAGGGTGTCGTCGATCTGAACGCGTCGGTCGCTGACAACCTGCGTGCCATCGCGAGGGCCAAGGGCATCGACGTCCGAGAGGTGACGGCGATGGTGCTCGACCGGCCGCGGCACGACGACATCATCGCCGAGATCCGGGAGACCGGCTCACGCATCCGACTGATCGGCGACGGCGACGTCGCGGCCGCGATCGCAACGGCGTGGCCCGAATCGGGCGTCGACGTGCTGTTCGGGATCGGCGGCACCCCCGAGGGCGTCATCGCCGCCGCCGCCCTGAAGTGCATGGGGGGCGAGCTGATCGGCCGCCTCTGGCCCCGGGACGCCGACGAACGTCAGGAGGCGATCGACGCCGGCTACGACCTCGACCGTGTCCTGTCGACCGACGACCTGGTCGCCGGTGACAACTGCTTCTTCTCGGCAACCGGAATCACCGACGGCAACCTGCTCCACGGTGTGCGCTACGACCGCGGCGGGGCGACGACACAGTCGCTCGTGATGCGTTCCCGGTCGGGCACGGTCCGCCTCGTCGAGGCGCGGCACCGCCCCGAGAAGCTCGACAGCTGACCGGCACCTCGTGATGCCCATCATCGAGGTCGAAGACCTCCACAAACGATTCGGTCAGACCCAGGCGCTCGCCGGGGTGAGCCTCAGCGTCGAGCCCGGCACGGTGCTCGGACTGCTCGGCCCGAACGGCGCCGGCAAGACCACCACGGTCCGGGTGCTGGCCACGCTGCTCAAGCCCGACAGCGGCCGGGCCACCGTCGCCGGCTACGACGTGGTCACCCAGGCCGACGAGGTCCGTACCGTGATCGGCCTGACCGGCCAGTACGCCGCCGTCGACGAGAAGCTGACGGGCCACGAGAACCTGTGGATGGTCGGGCGACTGCTCGGCATGAACAAGGCGCAGGCGCACCAGCGAGCCGATGAGCTGCTCGAACGGTTCCGGCTCAGCGACGCCGGCGACCGCCAGGTGCGCACCTACTCGGGCGGCATGCGCCGACGTGTCGACCTGGCGGTGAGCCTGGTCGGCCGGCCGTCGGTGCTGTTCCTCGACGAGCCGACCACCGGCCTCGACCCGGTCAGCCGGTTCGAGATGTGGGACGTCACCCGTGAACTGCTGGCCGACGGCACGACCGTGCTGCTCACCACGCAGTACCTCGAGGAGGCCGACGAACTGGCGGACCGCATCGTCGTCATCGACAAGGGCGCGGTCATCGCCGAGGGCACCGCCGATGAGTTGAAGGACCGCACCGGCGGCCGGACGCTCGAGGTCACGCTCCGGCACGCCGCCGATGTGGACGCGGCGCTGGCCGCGATCGCGCCGTCCGGAGGTGCCGACGCCGTGCGCGTCGACCGGGATCTCCACCAGCTGAGCGTGCCGGTGGAGCAGGACACGGCCCGGGCCGCCGGGATCGTGGCGCAGCTGACCGACGCCGGGATCGAGATCGACGACTTCAGCCTGCAACGCCCCAGCCTGGACGACGTGTTCGTCGCGCTGACGGGGCATGCGGCCGACGGCGATGCCGACATCGACGTCGATCGCAGCACCGGACGCCGCTCCCGCGGACCGCTCCCCGGCGGCACCGACGAACTGCTCGACACCGAGGATCGACCCCAGCGATGACCACCACCACCGGAACCGCCGCCGACACGACCCTCGAGTACCGACGCCCGCGCGGCATCGTCGCCATGTTCCACGACGGCGCCATCGCCACGTGGCGGAACCTGGTGCAGCTGCCGCGGACACCCGAGCTGGTGCTCTTCACCCTGATCCAGCCCGTGATGTTCGTGCTGCTGTTCACCTACGTGTTCGGCGGGTCGATCGGGCAGTCGCTCCCACCGGGGCTCAGCTACGCGCAGTTCCTGATTCCCGGGATCATGGTGCAGACGATCGTGTTCGGCACCTCGCAGACCTCGGTCGGGCTCGCGGACGACCTGCAGAAGGGGCTCGTCGACCGGTTCCGGTCGCTGCCCATCGCCCGATCGGCGGTGCTCACCGGTCGGATCGCCGCCGACACGGTCCGCCTGTCGATGGTCGCGGTGGTGCTCGTGCTCGTCGGCTACGCCGTGGGGTTCCGCTTCGAGGGCGGCTGGTTCTGGGGCGTGGCGATGATCGTGGGCGCGGTGGCGTTCGGATTCGCGATGTCGTGGATCATGGCGCTCATCGGCCTGAGCGTGCGCGACCCCGAGACCGCGAGCACCGCCGGATTCGTGTGGCTCTTCCCGCTGACCTTCGTCAGCTCGGTGTTCGTGCCCGTGTACTCCATGCCCGGTTGGCTCCAACCGATCGCCCGCAACAACCCGGTGACACTCACCGCCAACCTGCTGCGTGAGCTGGCCATCATCGGCCGGCCCGCCGGCGGGACCGTCCTGCCGGTGGTGCTGTGGATCGCCGGCATCACCGCGGTCTTCGGGCCGCTGGCGGTCTCGAAGTACCGACGAGTCTGAACCCGGGCGGCTCCGCCCGGTAACTTCTCGGCATGGAGTTCGATGAGAACGTCCCGCTCGATCCGGGACAGATCCAGGATCAGCGAGGATCAGGCGGGGGCGGCTCGGGCGGTGGGCTGAGCGACATCCTGGGCGGCCTCGGAGGTGCCTCGGGCGGACGTGGAGGCGGCGGGGGCGACCTGGGCGGCATGCTTGGTGGCCTGCTCGGCGGCGCGCTGGGCGGTGGACTCGGGGGCGGCGGGCGTGGCGGTCGCAAGGGCGGCAAGGCCGCCGGCGGGCTCGGCATGCTCGTGATCCTGGTGATGATGGTCGGCCTCGGGTTCTGCAGCAGCAACGGTGCCGGCAGCGGCATCGACTTCTCGGGCGCCGGTCTGGGTGGTCCGTCGACGACGGTTGCCAGCGGGACGGGCGCCGCCGCACAGTGCCGCACGGGCGCCGATGCCAACCAGCGCGAGGACTGCCGCGTCGTGGCCGTGGTCAACAGTGTGCAGTCGTACTGGGCGAACGCCTTCCGGGAGTCCGGTCAGCGCTACCAGCAGGCCCCCACCCGACTGTTCACCGGGCGCACGTCCACGGCGTGCGGCCCGGGCTCCGCCGCCACCGGCCCCTTCTACTGCCCGGCCGACCAGACGGCGTACATGGACCTGTCCTTCTTCAAGACGCTGCAGCAGCCGCCGTTCAACGCGCAGGGCGGCGACTTCGCGCAGGCCTATGTGATCGCCCACGAGTACGGGCACCACGTCCAGAACCTGCTCGGCCAGACCGCCGGGAACCGCCGCACCGGCGCCGACTCGGGAGCGGTCCGACTCGAGTTGCAGGCCGACTGCTACGCGGGCGTCTGGGCGTCGAACGCCGTGGCCACCGGCTTCATCAAGCAGCTCACCCAGGCCGACATCGATCAGGGACTCGACGCTGCGGCCGCGGTGGGCGACGACCGGATCCAGGAGAACACGCAGGGCCGAGCCCGGCCCGAGACGTACACGCACGGAACGTCGGCACAGCGCCAGCGGTGGTTCGCCACCGGCTATCGCAGCGGCGACCCGGCCGCCTGCGACACGTTCAGCGGCGCGATCTGAGTCCGTCCCGGCCACTCACCACGTGAGTCCTGACGAGCGGCCCATCAGCCATCGCTTCATCCCGGGCGGGATGGGCGCGGTGATCGAGGTGATCAGTCGGTAGCGCCGATCGCTGACCACACGAGCTCGTCCGGCCCAGACCCCGTCGAGCGACTCCGCGGCGACGCGGTCGGCACTGAGCCACGCGCCGGCGGGCAACCGATCCTGACCGGTCCAGTCGGAGCGCTCCTGGAACTCGGTGCGGGTGAAGCCCGGCAGTGCGGAGGTCACGACGACCCCGGTGCCGCGCAGTTCCTCGTGGAGTGCGTCCGAGAAGGAGCAGATGAACGCCTTGGTGGCGGCGTAGGTCGCGCTGCCGGGCACCGGGTAGAGCGCGGCGATCGACGACACGTTCAGCACGTGCCCGCGGCCACGAGCGAGCATCGGCCCGAGCGCCGCCGACGTCAGCCGCTGGAGCGCGACGACGTTCACCTGGACCTCCTGGTCCTCCCGGTCGGCGGGCAGCTCGGAGAAGTTGCCGTGGGTGCCGAAGCCGGCGTTGTTCACCAGCAGGTCGATCGGCGCGGAGGAATCGGCGAGCCGACGTTCGACCTCACGTCGTGACACCGGCGCACCCAGATCGGCAGCGAGCACCTCGACCGTGACGCCGTGCGCGTCACCGAGCTCGGCGGCGAGTCGTTCCAGCTGCTCGGCCCGCCGGGCGACGATCACCAGATCGGTGCCCTCGGCGGCGAGTCGCCGGGCGAACGACTCACCGATACCGCTCGACGCGCCGGTCACCAGTGCCGATGCCCACCGCCGTTGCCGTCGCTCGCTCACGGCCGCAACCTACCTCCGGCGCCCGGAGGCTCCCGACGCCTCAGAGCGCGCGGACCAGCACGCCGGACACCGTCGTGAAGCCGTGGCGCTCCAGGAACGCGCCACCGGCGACGCTCGCCCCGCCGGCGGTGACGACCGTTGCGCCGAGGTCCGCCGCCGCTGAGCACCATGCGGACAGGAGCCGCGCTCCGATGCCCCGACCGCGATCCGGCTCGGCCACCGTCAGGGCCCGGAGCTCGACGCCGCCTCCCGAGACGAGGCCGACCGCGGCACCCTGCAGCGCGCCGGTGCCGTCGCCGGGATCGGCTTCCGCGGCGACGACGAGCGGCTCGTACTCGACGGGTGTCTCGGCGGGTCCTCGGGCCGCCACCGAGCACAGGTCGGCAACGGGCATGGGCACCATGCGGAGCGTCCGCATGGTCGAGACCACGCCACCGCGACCCACCACGGCCGGACGACCGAGCGGCAGTTCCGCCACGGTCACCCACCGCCCCGGATCGTGGTGACGTTCGAGGACGTGCACCGATCGCACCCGCCACGGGAGCAGGTTCCCGTCGAGGGCCTGCAGTGCCGCGTCGATCTGCGACTGCTCCGTCGACGGCACGAGGGTCACATGGGGGACGAACGGGTTGCGGCCGGGACGGTCGAGCGTCCCCCGGATCAGCGCCGAGCGCAGCGTTCCCAGCGCCACGAGGTCACCATGGACGGTGAGCTGCACACTCGGCGGCGACGGCGCAAACGTCGCCGCCTCACGGAGTTCGAGGTCGATGGGATCGACCGCTGCTGCGGCGTCCGCCAGGATCCGGTCGACCTCGTCCAGATCACCCGAGGCGACGTTGACCGGAGGGACCAGGGTCACGTGCGGCGGGATCCGGAACGGTTCGCTGACGCCGAGCGAACGCCGGTACGAGTCGAGGACCGACCACAGCGCCGGGTCCGGGAGCAGCGCGACGAACAGACGGGTACGGGCCACGCCGAGACGCTAGCGCCGGAGGGGTCCGGCCCGTCGGGGACTCAGGCGGCGTCGGAGACCGAGAGTCGAACCTCGGCCTTGCGCAGCGACAGCTGGGCCTCACGGTCGCCCGGGTCCGTGCGCAGCGCCTCCTCGGCGCGCTCCTTGGCCTGCTGGGCGCGCCCGGCGTCGATGTCCGAGGCGAGCTCGGCGACATCCGAGAGGATCGTCACACGCGTCACGCCGTCGTCGTCGGGGGGCGAGACCTCGACGAAGCCCTGGTGCACCGCGATGACCAGCTCGCCGCCGTCCTCCTGCAGCACCCGGACGGGGTGCGAGGCCAGCACACCGATGAACGGCACGTGACCGGGCAGGAAGGCGATGTCGCCGGTGGTGGTGCGGCAGATGACCATGCGCGCCTCACCGGAGTACGCCACCCGCTCGGGCGAGACGAGCTCGACGAGCAACGACATCAGGCGCTCTTCTCCAGCTCCGCGGCCTTGCGCATCGCGTCCTCGGCGCCACCGACGTTGAAGAACGCCTGCTCGGGCAGGTGATCGAGGTCGCCGTTGCAGAGCATCTCGAAGCTCTCGACGGTGTCGTCGACCGAGGTGAACACGCCGGGCAGACCGGTGAAGACCTCGGCCACGAACATGGGCTGGGCCAGGAACTTCTGGATCTTGCGGGCGCGGTCCACGGTGATGCGGTCCTCTTCGGACAGCTCGTCGATGCCGAGGATGGCGATGATGTCCTGCAGCTCCTTGTAGCGCTGCAGCATCTCCTGCACACGGCGGGCGACGGCGTAGTGACGCTCACCGACGACCTCGGGCGTGAGGATGGTCGAGCTCGATGCCAGCGGGTCCACCGCGGGGTAGATGCCGAGGGCGGCGATGTCACGGCTCAGCTCGGTGGTGCCGTCGAAGTGCGTGAAGGCGGTGAACGGCGCCGGGTCGGTGTAGTCGTCCGCCGGGACGTACACGGCCTGCAGCGAGGTGATCGATCGACCGCCGGTCGACGTGATCCGCTCCTGCAGCTCGCCCATCTCGTCGGCGAGCGTCGGCTGGTAGCCCACGGCTGCCGGCATGCGGCCGAGCAGGGTCGACACCTCGGAACCGGCCTGGGTGAACCGGAAGATGTTGTCGACGAACAACAGCACGTCCTGGCCCTGCACGTCACGGAAGTACTCCGCCATCGTCAGCGCGGCCAGCGCAACCCGCAGGCGCACGCCCGGCGGCTCGTCCATCTGTCCGAAGACCAGCGCGGCCTTGTCGAGGACGGAGCCGCCCTCGCCCATCTGCGTCTCACCCATCTCGATGAAGAGGTCGGTGCCCTCACGGGTGCGCTCGCCCACACCGGCGAACACCGACACGCCACCGAACTGGGTGGCCACACGGTTGATCATCTCGGTGATGAGCACGGTCTTGCCCACACCGGCACCACCGAACAGGCCGATCTTGCCGCCCTGCAGGTACGGGGTGAGGAGGTCGATGACCTTGATGCCCGTCGGGAACATCTGGGCCTTCGGCTCGAGCGTGTCGAACGCCGGGGCCTCACGGTGGATGTCCCAGCGCTCGACGTCACCGATCGACTCCACGTCGAGCGGCTGGCCGAGCACGTTGAACACGTGGCCCAGCGTGGCGTCGCCCACGGGCACCGAGATGCCGTGACCGAGGTTGCGCACGGAGGTCCCGCGCACCAGACCGTCGGTCGGCTTCATGGCGATGGCACGCACTCGGCTGTCGCCGATCTGCTGGGCCACCTCGGCGACGACGGTGATGTCCTCGCCCTCGACGCTGATCGTGAACTCCAGCGCGGTGTTGATCTCCGGGATGGAGTCCGACGGGAACTCGACGTCCACGACGGGTCCGGCGATGGCGACGATGCGCCCGTCCTTCAGTTCGGTCTCGGTGACACTCATGATGGTTTCCTGCTCCTCGAGCTCGTGGTCAGGTGCGGTCGGGGCCGGTCGCGTGGCGACTGGCGAGATGTTGGGGGAACGGGTTGCTGTCCAGGTGAGCCGGAAGCAGCTCGGCCGGGTCGGAACGGTCGTCGGAGAGCGCCTCGGCACCGCCGATGATCTCCATGATCTCGGTGGTGATGGCGTCCTGGCGCACCTGGTTCATCTTCCGGGTGAGCTTGACGATCAGTTCCTGGGCGTTGTCGGTCGCGGCCTTCATGGCCCGCTGCCGGCTGGCCAGCTCGGACGCCGCGGCGTCGAGCAGGGCGGCGTAGAGACGCGACTCGACGTACCGGGGCAGCAGGCTCTCGAGCACGGCGTTCGCCGACGGTTCGAACTCGAAGCCGGCGGTCGCGGTGGCGTCGCCACCCTCGGCGATCCGCTCGGTCGACTCGAGCGGCAGGAACCGTCGCACGACGACCTCCTGCGAGCCCATCGAGATGAACCGCGTGTACACGAGGTCGATGCGGTCGCAGCCGCCTTCCTCGAACAACTGGATGACACGGGCGGCGATGCGGGCCGCGTCCTCGAACGTCGGGTTCTCCGAGAAGCCCTCGAACGACTGCGAGATCGGGTAGTTGCGGAAGGCGAAGTAGCCCTTGGCCTTCCGGCCGATCGTGACCAGGTCGTAGGACTTGTCCTCGGAACGGGCCGCCTGGATCTCACGCTCGGCGGCCTTGATGACGCTCGAGTTGTAGGCGCCGGCCAGACCGCGGTCGGCCGCGAGCACGACGACGCCGACGCGCTGCACCTCGCCGAGCGGACGCAACAGCGGGTGGTCGACCTCGGCGCCGGCGGCCGACAGGTCCTCGATCACCTGCGTGATGTGCTCCGCGTACGGACGGGCTTCATTGGCACGCTGCTGGGCCTTGACCACGCGCGTCGCGGCGATGAGCTCCATGGCTCGCGTGATCTTCTTGGTGTTCTGGACGCTGCCGATCCTCCGACGGAGGACCCGCTCCTGTGCCCCGGGCATGCTCGCTCCTGTTCCCTGCTCCGCTCAGCCTCAGCGAAGGTCGCCGTCGTCCGAACGGTCGACGTCCTCTTCGGGAAGGTGGCGCTCGGAGCGGGCGATGGTCGACTCGGCGTCCGGCTGGGCCTCGACGTCGGGCGCGTCCGCGCTGGTGGATGCGGGCACGAACTGCTCGGCGAACGCCTTGATGGCGCTCTCGAACGCGTCCTCGTCGGCCAGATCACCGGTCGCCTTGATGTCGGACAGCAACGCGGCGTGCCGGCTGCGGAACCACTCGAGGAGCCCGTCCTGGAAGCTGGCGACGTCGTCCACGGAGATGTCGTCGAGGTAGCCGCGGGTACCGGCGAAGATGACCACGCACTGCTCCTCGACCGGCATCGGCGAGTTGATGCCCTGCTTCAGCAGCTCGGTCAGGCGGTAGCCACGCTCGAGCTGCGCCTTCGACACGGCGTCGAGGTCGGAACCGAACGCCGCGAACGCCTCGAGCTCACGGAACTGCTGCAGGTCCGACTTGAGCGTGCCCACGGCCTTCTTCATGGCCTTGATCTGTGCGGCCGAACCCACGCGGGACACCGAGATGCCGACGTCCACCGCAGGACGCACGCCCGACTTGAACAGGTCGTCCTGGAGGAAGATCTGGCCATCGGTGATCGAGATCACGTTCGTCGGGATGTAGGCCGACACGTCGCCCGCCTTGGTCTCGATGACCGGCAGCGCCGTGAGCGAACCGGCACCGAGTTCGTCGGAGAGCTTGGCGGCACGCTCGAGCAGACGGCTGTGCAGGTAGAACACGTCGCCGGGGTAGGCCTCGCGCCCCGGCGGGCGGCGCAGCAGCAGCGACACCTGACGGTAGGCCTCGGCCTGCTTGGAGAGGTCGTCGTAGACCACCAGCGCGGCCTCGGAGTGCTCCATCCAGTGCTGGCCCATGGCGCAGCCGGCGTAGGGGGCGAGGTACTTGAACGGCGCCGGGTCGGAGGCCGGGGCCACCACGACCACGGTGTACTCGAGCGCACCGCGCTCGGCGAGGGTCGCCACGGTCTGGGCCACCGTCGAGGCCTTCTGGCCGATGGCGACGTAGATGCACTTCACGCCCAGGCCACGCTGGTTGAGGATCGTGTCGATGGCGATCGTGGTCTTGCCGGTCTTGCGGTCGCCGATGATCAGCTCGCGCTGACCACGCCCGATCGGGATGAGCGAGTCGATCGACTTGATGCCGGTCTGCATCGGCTCGTGCACCGGCTGGCGACCCATGATGCCGGGCGCCTGGATCTCCATGCGTCGCTGCTGGACGTTGGTGAGCGGGCCCTTGCCGTCGATCGGTTCGCCGAGCGTGTTCACGACCCGGCCGAGCACGCCGTCGCCGACGGGCACGGAGAGGATCTGACCGGTGGCACGGACCGTCTGGCCCTCCTCCACCGTGTCGACCTCGCCGAGCACCACGGCGCCGATCGAGTCCTCGTCGAGGTTCAGCGCCAGGCCCAGCAGGCCGGACTCGAACTCGAGGAGTTCGTTCACGGCCGCGTCGGGCAGGCCCGACACGCGGGCGATGCCGTCACCCACCTCGATGACCCGGCCGACCTGCGTCAGCTCGAGATCGGGGGTGAAGCCATCGAGGTTCTTCTTGATGGCGGCGGTGATGTCGGCGGTGTTGATGGTGAGCTCAGCCATGTGGATGCTTTCCTGTGCTTCTGCGCGTCAGCGCTCGGGCGAGGGACAGTGACCGGAGGGGCCTCAGAAGGCCTCTCGGAGTTGGTTCAGTCGGGTACGGACGGTGCCGTCGAGGACGGAGTCGCCGATGCGGGTCACGACACCGCCGAGGACCGACGGGTCGACGACGTTGCGGACGGTGATGGCCCGGTTGGTCCGGGCGGAGAGCGCCTCGGCGAGCTGGGCGATCTGGGCGTCGGTGAGCGCCACTGCGCTGCGCACCTCGGCCACCGTCTCACCGCTCGAGGCGGCGGAACGGTTGGTGACCTCCTCGGCGATCGCCGGCAGATCGTGGATGCGGCCGGCGGCGACCAGCATCGAGACGAACGAGACGGTCGTCGACGTGGCCCGACCACCGAGGACGTCCTCGACGATCTGGCTGCGCTTCTCCACCGGCAGGTGCGGGTCGTTCAGCGTCGTGCGCAACTCCTCGTTGCCCTGCACGATCTGTCCGAACCGGAACAGCTCGTCGGTGACCTCGGCCACGTTCCCCTCCGCGGAGGCGATGGCGAGTGCGGCGTCTGCGTAGGCGCTGGCTCGTGTGTCGCTCATGTCGTTCCGTTCGTCCTCGTGATGCCCGGTCAGTTCTGGTTGCCGACCTGGCGGATGTAGTCGTCGATCAGTCGCTGCTGTGCGGAGTCGTCCAGGGTCGACTGGACGACCTGCTCCGTGGCGCCGAGCGCCAGACGGGACACCTCGCCCGACAGGTCGGCCTCGGCCTGCGAGCGGGTGGTGGCCAGGTCGGACTCGGCCCGCTCGCGGAGCGCCACGATCTCGGCCTCGGCTCGTGCGGCCAGATCGGTGCGGAGGCTGTCCGCCGACTGGCGGGCGTCCTCGATGATGCGAGCGGCCTCGGCATCGGAGTCGGCGAGCGCCGCCTTGATGCGGTCGCGCTCGGCCTCAGCGGCCACGCGGGCCTGCTCGGCCTCACCCAGTTCGTCGGCGATCCGCTGCGTCCGGCCGGCGAGTGCCTTGGCGACCGGGGCCTTTGCGAACTTCCACAGCAGCGCGAAGACGATGAGGAAGGCGAGCGAGCCCCAGATGACCTCGTTCAGGTCACCGGGGAGCCACGGCCCGTTCGGGGCCTCCGAGGCGAGGATGGTCAGTAGCGACATGTTCGACTCCGATTCACTTCGATCCGCCGGAGCGGTTCACGTACTCGTCGACCGCGGTGCGCACCGCCGCCGGATCGACCGGGCTCTGGACCACCTTCGACGCGGCCGCTGCGGCCAGGTCGGTGACATCACCCTTCAACGCGCCGAGCGCCGTGCTGCGGGCCTGATCGAGTTCGACCATGGCCGCCTGACGCTGCTCGGCGATCTCGGTCTCGACCGCGAGCACCTGCTTGCCCCGCTCGGCGTCGGCCGAGGCGCGCACCTCGTCGACGGTCTGCGTCGCCTGCTGGCGTGCCTCCGACAACGTGGCCTCGTAGTCACGACGCACCTGCTCGGCCTGGGCCTCCGCGGCCGCGGCGGCCTCGAGGTCGGCCTGGGCCTGGTTCTTCCGGTCGTCGCGGACCTTCAGCAACGGCGGCAGACAGACGTAGCGCATCATGATCCAGAGCAGGAAGAAGAAGACCGTGCCCCAGAAGATCTCCCCGATGGAATCGGGGACGACCGGGTTCACGACCGCCTTCTCGCCTCCTTCGGAGGCCAGCAGGTTCAACGCTGCGAGCAGCATTCGGTACTCCTCGTTCGCCGCCGGTCACCCGGCGGTGTGTCGATGGTCTCGCCGCCGGTCACCCGGCAGCGTGTCGGTGGTCTCGCCGCCGGTCACCCGGCGACGTGTCGATGACGGCTCGATGACCCGGGCAGCCGGGTCGTCGGGTCCGTGGTTCAGACGAACTTCAGGAGAATGAAGACCACGAAGCCGATCAGGGCGAGCGCCTCGGTGAAGGCGATGCCGAGGAACATCGTGGTCTGGACCTGACCGGCCGACTCGGGCTGGCGGGCCATGGCCTGGACGGCCTGACCGACCAGGTAGCCGATGCCGATGCCGGGGCCGATGGCCGCGAGGCCGTAGGCGAAACCGGCGGAGCCGGCACCAGCGGTGGCCTTGGCGGCCGCCGGATCGACGGCGCCCGTCTCGCCCGCCTGGGCGATGACCTGTGCTGCAGCGTTGGACAGTGCACTCATTGGATTGGGTTCTCCTGTTCAGAGGCCACCCGGGCGGTGGCCGTGTGGTCAGGTCGGGCGCCTCCGGCGTTCACCGGCGACGACGACTGTGGGGGATCAGTGGGCGGGGTGCAGAGCCCCACCGATGTAGACGGCGGTCAGCAGGCTGAAGATGAACGCCTGCAGGAACGCCACCATGAACTCGAAACCGGTGAAGGCCACCAGCATCGGGAACGACAACAGGTTCACGATGTTGAGGATCTGGAATCCCCACAACGTGATGCACAACACCGAGAAGGTCACCAGCAGGATGTGGCCGGCGAGCATGTTGGCGAAGAGTCGGACGGCCAGCGAGAACGGCCGGATGATGAAGGTCGAGAGGAGCTCGATCGGGGTCACGAGCAGGTACAGCGCCTTCGGGACACCCGGCGGGAACAGGGCCTCCTTGAAGTAGCCGAGGCCGTGGTGCTTCACGCCCACACCGATGAACATCACCCAGGCCACGATGGCGAGCATCAGCGGGTTGGCCATGCGGGCGTTCGCCGGCATGTGGGCCGTCGGGATGATCTCGAAGAGGTTGCCGATCCAGATGAAGAAGAACATCGACATGAGCATCGGCAGGTAGCGCATGCCGTCGGGGCCGATGGCCGGCTTGATGACCTGGACCTCGATGAAGTCGAGCGAGGACTCCATCACGTTCTGGAGACCGGTCGGCACCGCCTTGGCCTTGCGACCGGCGATCAGGAACAGGATCACCGGGACGACGAACGCCACCAGTGACATGAACGCGATCTTGTTGAACGCGAACGGGGTGTCGGCCAGGAACCAGTCCGGCCAGATGACCAGGTTCTCGACGGGCGGGAACTGCAGCCCCCCTCCACCTTCGCCCTCAGCGGCGAAGAGTGCGATCGGGGCGGTGAGCAGCGCGAGTCCGGGCATGGACGGTGACTCCTTCAGGGCGCCGTCGGGGACGCGACGACCGGGTCGTCATCGTCGTGGACGGAATCGTGGACGGGGAGGTACGGGTTCGGGGTCGGCTGGGGCTTGAGCCCCGGGAACGCCAGCGAGCTCGAGATGTGACGGAGCTCCCAGAACAGCAGCAGGAGGTGCGTGATGATGAGCGTGAGGCCCAGCGGGACGAGCTCGACCCACGAGGCGTTCCGCACGGCGAGCACCGCGACCATGATGAGCCCGAGTCGCAGCAGGAAGCCGAACATCGCGGCTCCACCCATGGCGGCGGCACCCATGCGGCCACCCACGGCCAGCAGCCAGCCGGCGAGCAGGAAGTTCACGACGACGATCGCCAGGCCGTAGAGGGTCGACCACACACCGTCGGCTCCCCAGAATCCGGCCGCGATCACCAGCGCGAACGGGAGCACCCAGATCGCCCGCTTGGCGATGTCGACGGCCACGGCCATGGCCGGCGACGGGCCCTCGACGCGCACGCCGAGCGGATCGCTCACGCCGGAACTCATGCCGCCCCGTCAACGGTGGCGGGCGACGACGGCGCGACGAGCGGGCCGCGCTCGAGGGACGCCATCTGGTGCCGGTAGCTGTAGAAGACCGAGATGCCGGCGCCGACCACGCCGATGACGGCGAGCAGGACCACGAAGAGCGGCGTGGTGCCGAGCGTGCGATCGAGCCACAGGCCGAGGAGCGCCATGATCACGGGGGCGAACGCCAATTCGAACGAACCGGACGACCGATGCAACGACTGGGTCAGCTCCGCGGCGCGGGTGTCCGCGGCGGCAGGGCGATCAGCGAGAGGTGCGGTGTCGTGGGGCATCGGCAGGCGTTCGACTGGGTTCCCCCGGGTCCTCGGCAGCGCAGCGCGCCGGGGCCGGATCGGAGCTTGTGAAGCTTTTCGCAATCTAGGAGCGGACGGGTGTCCCTGCAAATCCGACGGCGGTGGCGCAGCTCGTTCGAGCGGCGCCGGATCCGCTCAGCCGAACGGCGGGGCGGGCGGGGGCATCGAGGGCGCCGACATGGGCGGGGCTGCGGGCGGCGCCGGCGCCGCCGGGAAGGCCGAGGCCTCATGGACCGGAGGCGCCGCCGGGGCCGGAGCGGCAGGCGCGGGCGCCGCGTAGGTCGCCGGCTCGGAGGTGGGAGCGGGGGTCGCCTGGGCGGGAGCCGCCGTCGGCGCAGGCGCCGGCGCGACCTCGGGCTCGAGCCCGGAGGCACGCTCGATGGCCGACACGACGCGATCCGCGTTGGCCCGTCCCTCGTACGTCGACCGGATGAGCCAGAACCGCAGGTAGCGGGCGAAGGAGTAGCGAACGAACAACGCTGCGCCGACGACGGCCAGCGTGAGGCCCAGGAGTGACCCCTGCGCCATGTACGCCCGCTGGTCCGCGGGTGATCCACCGGACGCACCGACCTGCACCGCGCCGAGGATCGCGAGCGCGACGCCCGCGACCATCAGGACGATGCCGACGACGAGCAGCCGCTGCTCCCCCTGCCCCGACCCGGCGATCTTCAGGTCGTCGATGTCGGATCGGAACTGATCGATCCGTCCGTCCGCCGAGGCGGCCCCTTGGTTCGGTGTGTCGCTCATGACTGTGTCCCGTGATCCTTCATGTGTCGTTGTTCCGGGTCGGCCTCGGTGCCGACGACGTCGACGGCTCGACGATTCTTGCTCATCCACCCAGGTACGCCGCGGAGAGCTCCTGTTCCACGGTCGTCGGGTCACCGACCCGACGGACCTGACCGTGCACCATGATGGCAGCGATGTCGGCGACGCCGAGCACCGTCCTGGCGAACTGCTCGACCACCAGGATCGACGTGCCCTCCTTGGCGATCTGGGCGACGATCCCGTAGAGCTCCTCGACCACGAGCGGCGCCAGACCCATCGAGAGCTCGTCGAGCAGCAGCACCGCCGGGTCGACGGCGAGCCCGCGGGCCAGGGCGAGCATCTGCTGCTCGCCGCCCGACATCGTTCCGGCGATCTGGTTGCGACGCTCCGCGAGCCGGGGGAAGCGGCCGTACGCGACCTCCTCGACCTGTTTGATGCCGACGCCCGCAAGCGTCGCCATCTGCAGGTTCTCCCGCACCGTCAGGTTCGGGAAGATCCCGCGCCCCTCGGGGATCGTCGTGAGACCCTTCTGCGCGAGCACCTCGGGCGGCACACCCGTCACGTCGCGACCGGCCACGTGCACCGATCCTGCCGTCGGGCTCATCAGCCCGCACGCCACCGACAACGTGGTCGTCTTGCCCGCACCGTTGGGTCCGAGCAGCGCGACCACCGACGCCGGCGGAACCACCAGGTCGACCCCGTGCAGCACCTCGATCGAACCGTACGCGGCGCGTACACCACGCAGTTCGAGCAGCGGGGCCGCGGCGTCCTGCGTCATGACGGAGCTCCCGGTCCCGACCACGAGGTGTCCGAGACGTTCACCCCGGCGTCGACGGCCGCCCGTTCCACGGCGGTCGCATCGTTTCCGCCGCCACCCAGATAGGCGTCGAGCACCGCGGCGTTCGACTGCACCTGCTCGGGCGTGCCGTGCGCGATCAGCTGTCCGAAGTTGAGTACCGACAGCTCGCTGCAGACCCGCATCACCAGCGCGATGTCGTGCTCGACCAGGAGGATCGCGAGGCCGGACGCGGCCAGCGTGCCGAGCAACGCTCCGAACTCGACGCTCTCCTGTTCGTCCAGACCGGAGGCCGGCTCATCGAGCAGGAGCACGCTCGGTCGAGCGGCGAGCGCCCGGCCGAGTTCGACCTTGCGGGCCTGACCGGTGGGCAGCGACCCGACCGGCACCTCGGCGACCTCGACGAGCCCGAGCCGATCGATGATCAGCGCCACCTCGTCGTCGGCGCTCAGCTCGGCGCCGCCCGCCAGGAACTGCGGTGCCGCGGCGCGGCGTCGCGACCACGACTGTCGGATCTCGAGGCCGACTCGGACGTTGTCGCGCACGCTGAGCGACGAGAACACCTCGAGCCGCTGGAACGTCCGACCGATCCCCCGTCGCGCCCGCTGGTGGGTGCTGAGCTTCGACACGTCGTCCCCGCCGAGCTCGACCTGACCCGAGGTGGGTGTGATCACACCGCAGATCGCATTGAACGTCGTCGTCTTCCCGGCGCCGTTCGGACCGATCAGCCCGGAGATGCGGCCGGCCGGAACGTCGAGATCGACGGAACTGACGGCCAGGTGACCGCCGAAGCGCACCGACAGATCGCGGACTCGGAGCGCCGGCGCCGCCGCAGCGACGGGCGAGGCCGCCGCCGTCGGGAACGACGCGCTCATCGGAGCGCCCCCACCGGAGCGGCCGCCACATCGGCACCGGCTCGGGACACCTCGGCCTCGAACTCGTCCTCGGTCAGTCCCATCATGTGGGTCGCCTCGATGGCGTCGGCCCGGCTCAGCGGGCGGTCCACACCGATCAGATCGGGCGAGGGCGGGAGCGGGCGACGGAGCTGTTCCGGCGTCACGCCCAGCACACCGATCGCCACCCTCGCCGAGAGGGCGGCGAGCACGAGCACCAGCAGCACTCGGACGCCGTTCGAGGTGATCGCCGTCGCCCACGGGATCAGCACCGCGGCGATCGTGGCGAGCGCCAACCAGATCGCACACGCCACCCGCCGTGGCGGCTCGGCCTGGTCCTCGGGCAGACGTGGGGTGAGGATCAACGGCAGCAGCGGTACGACGGCGACGACGAACACGACGAGTGCGGCGAAGAACGACCACTTCGTGATCACGCCGACGCGGGTCGCCACCCAGAGTGCGACGGCGCCGGCCGCCGACACCACCAACGCGGGCGGCGAGTCCCCCACCGCCCGGTACCCCACCGCGATCTGCGGCGCGGCACCATCGGGTTCCCGGCCGAGCGAGATGCCCATGAGCCCGGGGGTGAACGACAGCACGTTCGTGACCGGGAGCGAGACGAACCGGAAGATGCCGATGGCGTTCGCCGCGAAGATCGTCGAGGCGATCGGGATCGCGCCGAGCAGCATGCCGCCGATGAAGGCACCTGCGATCGAGCCGATGCCACCCACGACGGCGAGCATCGTGACCGGCAGCGACGCCGGGAGCGAGAAGCTGTCGGCGGTGAACGTCCGGCCGGACATCGCTCCGCCGGCGCCGGCGATGGCGGCGGACAGCGCGAACACGCCGACCTTGGTCGACGTCAGATTGAGGCCGAGCGTCGCACACGCCACCGGCGAGTCCTTCATGGCCGTCAGCCGTCGACCCCAGGCGCTGCGCCGCAGCCACACGAGCCCGTTGCCCAGCAGGGCGAACACGATGGCGGTCAGCACCAGCTGCCGGAAGTCGGTGTTGATCGACAACGGCCCGAAGGACAGCGGCGGCACCTGCACCGAACCGGCGCGGATGATGGTCTGCTGGTTGAAGAACATGGCGGTGCAGAACAGCGCGAACGCCGCCGTGGCGAGCGCCAGGTAGATGCCCGAGAGCCGCAACGCCGGGAGCGCGACCACCGCCCCGACCACGGCACAGACGGCGACGACGAGCACGACCGCCAGCGGTGAACCGCTCGCACCCCAGGCGGCCATGGCCACGGCACCGATCCCGACGAACGTCATCTGGGCGAGCGAGATCTGTCCGGCGTACCCGGTCAGCGGAACCAACGACAACGTCACCAGTGCGATCCCGGCGCCCTTGGTCACGAGCACCAGGTCCGACGCCGACATCAGCGAACCGAGCGCGGCGAGCACCACCACGAGCGCCACGCCGCCGACGATGGCCACGGTCTGCGAGGGCACCCGGATCGGGTTCCGCGGGCGCTCGACGCCGTGGGCCCGGAGCCGCTCCTCCGGCTGCACCAACAGCACGATGAACAACATGATGGCGGGGAGCGCCGCCGCCAGGTTCCCGAGCGCGATCGGGCCGATCGTGAGTCCCGGGTTGATGTAGCCGGTCACGTACGACTGCGCGAGTCCCAGGATCACCGCGCCCAGGAACGCGCCGGGCAGACTGCGGAGTCGACCGACCACCGCCACGGCGTAGGTGTTGACGACCAGCAGGGTGAGCGTGATGGCCGACAGCGTCTGCTCGGTCGAGTAGAGCACGCCCGAGATGGCCGCGAGCCCCGCGCCCAGTCCCCACGAGAGCATCGCGGTCCGGCCGGGGCGACCGCCGTTGAGCTGCAGCAGGGACCGGTCGTCGACGACGGCCCGCATCGCGATGCCGAGCCGGGTGCGGGTGAAGAGCAGCTTCAGTCCGCCGGCGACGACGAGCGCGATGACCAGCGCCATCAACCGGGCCCACGGCACCCGGACGCCGAACAGTTCGACGAAGCGGCCCTCGAAGAACGGCGGGACCGGCCGGGACACGTTCTGGGGCCAGATCACCTGTGCGATGCCGAGGAGCGCCACCATCAGGCTGACCGTCACGACGATCTTCACGACGTCCGACGCGCCCTCGATGCCGCGCATGATGACGCGCTCGATCACCGCCCCGAAGATCGGTGCGATCACGAAGACCACGAGGATGACCGCGGGGATGGTCGGCACACCCCACGCGACGTGCACCTGCCAGTAGGTGAACGCCGCCATCATGCCGAAGGCGCCGTGGGCGAAGTTGAAGATGCCCGAGGTGGTGTACGTCACCACCAGACCCGAGGCCGCGATGGCGTAGATGGCCGCCGACGACAGACCGGCGATCGTGAACGTCAGGAACTTGTCCATCTACAGCGGTGCTCCACTCGACCTCGACGTCGGAGCCGACGATGCACGCACCGTCGGCTCCGAGGTCGGTCAGTTCGGGAAGTTCGGGTTGATCTTCGGCGCGCCGCGGTCACCGGGCACCGTGGCGATCGAGTTCGGCGGGCAGTGGAACCCGTCCTGGTCGTCGTCGGTCCCACCGATCTCCGGGTAGAGACGCTCGAACGCACCGTTCTTGGCGATCATCAACATGCCGCACTCCGGCGGCGTGGTCCGGCCCGGAGAGGTCGGGACGTGGAGACCACCACCGGTCCATTCCCGCTGCGCCGCAGCCTCCTCGAGGATGCACTTCCGGGTGATCGTGTTGTTGTTCTTCTCGGCGCAGGCCTTCGCCGCCGTCGCGAACAGCAGCCAGGCCGAGGTGCTCTGGAGACCCAGTGCCGCCTGCTTGCCGTCCGGGACGTACTGCTTGAGCTGGTCCTGGTACTGCTTCACCGCCGGCCACTTGTCGGCCTCCTCGAAGGGGTGGGAGGCGGTGCGGACGACGATGCCCTCGGCGGCGGTGTTGCCGGCCGAGAACGCCTGCGGGTCGTAGATGTTGGTCTCGTTGAGGATGGTGCCCGTCCACCCCTGGTCACGCAGTGCCTTGAACAGGTTCGCGGCGTTCGACGGCTCACCGACCCAGTAGAGCGACGTCGCTCCGGAGTCCTTCACCTTCTGTGCCAGCGGGGTCCAGTCCGACAGGCCGGTCACCGGGTACGGCAGGGCCGGCAGCTGTTCGATCCCGCCAACGGACTGCACCGCCGCGTCGTACTGCTCCTTCACGAGCATCAGCGGGGGCAGCTCGCCGTAGACCACGATGTTCTTCTTCGCGTCCTCCGGGTACAGCTTCTTGAAGTCCATGATCCACTGCGTCGACTTCTTCGTGACCGGGTTCGGCAGCGGCTGCACCTGACCGTTCGAGAGGCCCTTCACGGCCGAGACCGCGAACGCCGGCACGTCGATCATGTTGCACTTGTGGAAGTCCGAGCCGTCCTTGCCGCTGAACTCGAGCTCGTCCTGCGTGAACGCACCGCCCACCATGGCGAACGCATCGGTGCAGATCTTGGTCATGGCCGACTCGACCTCGAACAGCTTCCCGTCGGAGTCGATCAGGTTGATCTTCAGCCCGTCGATGCCACCCTGTTCGTTGCACCACTCACTGAACGACACCGAGGCGTCGTAGATCTCCTTGTTGAGACCGGGTCGGATCTCCGAGCCGCGATCGTTCGCCACCGCGAGCGTGATGGTGCCGGGGGCCGCCGTCGCGCCGGCCTCGGCCGGATCGACCTGCGCGTCGCCGGGGCCGCACACGCCCTTGAGGTCACCGAACGCTCCGCCCGCCGCCTCGGTCGCAGCGGTCGTCGTCGAGCCGCCGCCGGACTCCTCGTTCGCTGAGCCCGACTCGTCGCCGGACGCTCCGCACGCCGTTGCGAGCAGCGCCACCGCCGCGAGCAGGACCACCAGGATGCGCTTCATTCGTCCCCCTGACGTCTGGACCGGCACCTGAGCGCCGATCGGTAGCGATGTGTCTAGCACGATGCAGCCGCTGCGCACCGGGCAACGGCGGGACCGCGTCGGCATGAACCGCCGGGCCGACGCTGCGTTCCGGGCAGCAATCTGACAGAGTGTCAGAAACTGCGCAAGCACCTGCGACCGCGCCGTCGAGACGGCGCCGTGACCTGGAGGCGACCCCCATGGACCTCATCATCCGACACGCCCGGATCATCGACGGCACCGGCGCCCCCGCCCGCGACGCCGACGTCGGTGTCACCGACGGTCGCATCACGACCATCGCTCCCGCCGGAACGCTCGACGGCGCCGACGAGGTGGTCGACGCCGGTGGCCACGTGCTCACGCCCGGGTTCATCGACCCGCACACGCACTACGACGCCCAGCTCTTCTGGGATCCCACCGCCTCGCCGTCCGCCATGCACGGCGTGACCAGCGTGATCGCCGGCAACTGCGGCTTCACCCTCGCTCCCCTCGCTCCCGGCGACGGCGACTACGTCCGGCGGATGATGGCGAAGGTCGAGGGCATGCCGCTGGTGGCGCTCGAGCAGGGCATCGAGTGGGACTGGTCGAGCTTCGGCGAGTACCTGGACCGCCTCGACGGGAACCTGGGTGTCAACGCCGGATTCCTGGTCGGACACTGCGCACTGCGCCGCACCGTCATGGGCGCCGAGTCCACGACCGCTGACGCCAGCGACGACCAGCTGCAGGCCATGAAGGACCTGCTCGCCGAGAGCATCCGGGCGGGCGGCCTCGGTTTCTCCACCACGCGGGCCCGGACCCACTCCGACGGCGACGGCGTGCCGGTGGCGTCACGGCGGGCGACCGTCGACGAACTCGTCGAACTCGCCTCGGTCGTGGCGGACCACGAGGGCACGACGCTCGAGTTCGCGTCCGACGGCTGCCTCGACGGCTTCGACGACGACGAGGTGGACTTCATGATCCGGTTCTCGCGCGCCGGGCGACGCCCGCTGAACTGGAACGTGCTCACCGTCGACTCGCACGCACCGGAGCGCTACCGGAACCAGCTCGCCGCCATGGACCGCTGCGCCGAGGAGGGCGCCCGGGTCGTGGCGCTCACCATGCCCGTGATCGTGGGCATGAACATGAGCTTCCTCAACTACTGCGCGCTGAACATGATGCCGGACTGGGGCGACATCCTCGGCCTGCCGGTGCCCGAGCGCATCGAACGCCTCCGCGATCCCGAGACCCGACGCTTCATGCAGGAGCGGGCCGCGTCCCCGGATGCCGGCGTGTTCGCCCGACTCACCGGTTGGGACGGCTACGTCATCGGCGACACGTTCTCCCCGGAGAACGAGGGGCTGAGCGGCCGCCGGGTCGACGAGATCGCCGCGGAACGAGGCACCGAACCGTTCGACACGCTGCTCGACGTCGTGATCGCCGATGAACTCCGCACCGTGCTGTGGCCGAGCGCCACCGACAACGACGCCGAATCGTGGGACCTGCGACGTCAGGCCTGGCAGCACCCGTCGGTCATGCTCGGCGGGTCCGACGCCGGTGCCCACCTGGACCGGATGCAGGGCGCCAACTACCCGACCCGCTTCCTCGCGGACTGCCTGCGGGGCCGGAAGCTCACCACCCCCGAGGACGCGGTGCGCATGCTGACCTCGGTGCCCGCCGACCTGTTCGGACTGGTGGACCGCGGTGTCATCCGCGAGGGGGCCCACGCCGATCTGGTGCTGCTCGATCCCGAGACCGTGGATTCGGAGCGGTTGTCGCTCGTCGACGACCTGCCGGGCGGGACCGAGCGCCTCTATGCCGGCAGTGTCGGCATCGAGCACGTCTGGGTCGCCGGCGTCGAGGTCATCCGTGACGGTGCGACCACGGGCCGGACGCCCGGCCGGGTGCTCCGCTCCGGCGTCGACACCGAGACGGTGCTCGTCGGCTGATCAGCCGAGCGCGGACTGCCGGGCCCGCCACCGCGGGGCGATCATCGTGAACAGGATCAGCGCCAGCGCCGCGATGCCGAGCGGCACGATGCCGTTGCCGCGACTGGTGTACACGGGGATCAGCACGAACCCGGACAGCAACGCGGTCCACGCCCACAGGATCACCACCGTCCGGCGCTGGCCGTGGCCCATCTCCATGAGCCGGTGGTGCAGGTGCTCCTTGTCGGCGGTCGCCACGCCCGTCCGACGTGTGGCCCGCCGCACGATCGCCAGCAACGTGTCGAGCAGTGGCACACCGAGGATCAGCAGCGGGATCACGAGCGGGGCGAAGAAGAACCACGCCTGACCCGAGAACGGGTCGTCCGACTGCCCGCCCACCGCCATCGTCGACGAGGCCAGCAGCAGGCCGAGCATGAGCGCGCCGCTGTCCCCCATGAAGATGCTCGCCGGGTGGAAGTTGAACGGGAGGAACCCGACGCAGATGCCCACCGTGACGATCGCCACGAGCGGCCCGATGTTCGACGCGTCGAGCACGCCGACCTCGAGGAGTCGCCAGCCGTAGAGGAAGAACGACCCGGAGGCGATGGCGACGATGCCCGCAGCCAGTCCATCGAGCCCGTCGATCAGATTCACCGCGTTGGCCATGCCGACCACCCACAACACCGACACGAGTGCCGACAGATCGACGGGCAGCACCGTGAAGCCGAGGAAGGGAACGCGGAAGTAGATGATGGTCACGCCGACGAGCGTGAGGATGCTGCCGGCGAACACCATGCCGGCGACCTTCGCCGGTGGCGACACGTCACGGAGGTCGTCGACGAGGCCGATGAGCCACATCACCGCCGCGGCGGCGAGGACGCCGAGGATGTTGCCGGGACGCTCGAACAGCGGATCGAAGTCCGGCAGCAGCCACGCCGTGAACGTGGCGGCGAGGAGGCCGAGGAACAGCGCGGTGCCGCCCAGGACCGGTGTGGCCCGCTCGTGGACGGAGCGGTCGCCGGGCTCCGCCATCGCACCCACCTGCTCCGACAGGCGTCGGAGCGGTGGCACCGCCGCCGCTGTCACCGCGACCGCGACAGCGAGGACGATCAGGTACGACTGCACGACGCGAGGCTAGCCCTCGGCCCCGCGGGTGCCGGGGCCCGGAGCGGGAGGATCAGTAGACCGGGAACTTCGAGCAGAGCGTGCGGACGTCCTCGCGCACCGACGCCAGTTCACCGTCGTCCGACGGGGCCCGCAGCACGCGTGCGATGCACGCGGCGATCTGCTCCATCTCGGGTTCGGCCATCCCCTGCGTCGTGACGCTCGGTGTCCCGATCCGCAGACCCGACGTCACGAACGGCGAGCGCGGATCGTCGGGCACCGTGTTCTTGTTCAGCGTGATTCCGGCGCGGTCGAGCGCGATCTGGGCGTCCTTGCCGGTGAGTTCGTCGCTGATGCTGCGCAGATCGATCAGGAGCAGGTGGTTGTCGGTGCCGCCCGAGACCAGCCGGCAGCCCTCCCCCGCCAACGCCTCGGCGAGCGCACCGGCGTTGGCGACGATCTGACCGGCGTAGTCACGGAACTCGGGTGACGACGCCTCGCGGAACGCAACGGCCTTGCCGGCGATGACGTGCTCGAGTGGGCCGCCCTGCAGGCCGGGGAAGATCGCCTTGTCGATGGCCGCGGCGTGCTCCGACGTCGACAGGATGCAGCCGCCGCGCGGTCCACGCAGCGTCTTGTGGGTCGTGAACGTGACCACGTCGGCGTACGGCACCGGGTTCGGGTGGGCGCCACCGGCGATCAGGCCGGCGATGTGCGCCGCATCGAAGAGGAACAGCGCGCCGACCTCGTCGCAGATCTCACGGATCGGCGCCGGATCGATCGTCCGGGGGTACGCCGTCGCACCGGCGATGATCATCTTCGGTCGGTGCTCGAGCGCCAGCGCGCGGACCGGGTCGAGGTCGATGCGCTCATCGCCGGGCGTCACGCCGTACGAGACGAAGTTGTAGAAGCGGCCCGAGATGTTCACGGGCGACCCGTGGGTGAGATGGCCGCCGTGGTCGAGACTGAGCCCCAGCACGGTGTCGCCCTGCTCGAGCAGCGCGAGGAACACCCCGAGGTTGGCGTTCGCTCCCGAATGGGGCTGCACGTTCGCGTGGTCGGCACCGAACAGTGCCGTCACCCGCTGCCGCGCCAGCTCCTCGACCTCGTCGACGAACTCGTTGCCGCCGTAGTAGCGCTTCGACGGGTACCCCTCGGAGTACTTGTTCGTCAGCACCGAACCGACGGCCTCCATCACCTGCGGTGAGGTGAAGTTCTCCGACGCGATCAGCTGGAGGCCCGTGTTCTGTCGGTCCTCCTCGCGGCGGAGCAGGTCGAAGACCTCGGTGTCACGGTCAGTGGGCCAGGGCATGGTTCCTCGCGGTTCGCAGACGACGCTCGACGACCGGATGCTACCCCCCGTGCGGAGTGGGGCGAGCCGCCGGGCACCCCGTAGAGTC
Source organism: uncultured Actinomycetes bacterium (assembly GCA_903953195.1). Taxonomy (GTDB): domain Bacteria; phylum Actinomycetota; class Acidimicrobiia; order Acidimicrobiales; family Microtrichaceae; genus SXMI01. The sequence continues at coordinate 4,698 of CAJBIS010000274.1, read as the reverse complement.
CGTCCACCCGCGCCGGTCCGGCGCCGACATGAGGAGAGGTGTCCATGGCGCTCGATCCACGCACGCCGGTGATCATCGGCGTCGGGCAGCATCTCCAGCGCACCGATCGGGGTGAACCGGCGCTCGAACCCGTCGACCTCATGCGACTCGCCATCGAGGCGGCCGAGATCGACGCAGGTGCCGCAGGCTCGTCCGCCCGGGCCGAGATCGTGGCCGTGGTTCCCGTCATCTCCTGGGGGTACCGGGATCCGGGCCGACTGTTGGCCGCGCAGCTCGGTGCGGCCGGTGCCGCGACCTGGTACCCGGCGATGGGCGGCAACACCCCGCAGATGCTGATCACGAAGCTGTCCGCGGCGATCGCCGCGGGCGACGTCGACCTCGGGGTCGTCGTCGGTGCGGAGGCCTACCGCTCCCGTGTCGCCGCGAAGCGCTCCGGCGAACCGGTCGACTGGACGAAGCAGGGCGACGACGTGGTCGCCGACTGGACCGAGGGCGACCCGTTCGTCCTGGGACATCCCGCCGAGCTGACCCACGGCATCGCCATGCCGACGCAGGCGTACCCGCTGTTCGAGACGGCGCTGTGGCACGACTCGGGCCGGACCCTCGCCGAGCACCTGGCGTACATCGGCGAGATGTGGGCGCGCTACTCACAGGTCGCGGTCGACAACCCGTACGCGTGGCGGCGCGAGGCGCTCACGGCCGACGAACTGACCACGCCCACCGCGGAGAACCGGTTGGTCGGCTTCCCGTACACGAAGCGCATGGTCGCCAATCCGGACGTGGACATGGCGGCCGGATGCATCGTCTGCTCGGTCGAGCGCGCCCGAGCCCTCGGCGTGGCGAGCGACCGGTGGGTGTTCCCGCACGCCGGCACCGACGGGAAGGACCGGGTGATGTCGCAGCGTCGCGACCTGGTGAGCTCACCGGCGATCGGCGTCGCCGGCAATCTGGCACTCGAGCTCGCCGGCACCCGCGTCGACGAGGTCGAGCACCTCGACGTGTACTCGTGCTTCCCGTCCGCGGTGCAGCTCGCCTGCCGCGAACTCGGGATCGACACCGACCGCACCCTCACGGTCTACGGCGGACTGCCCTTCGCCGGCGGTCCGTGGAACAACCCCGTCTCGCACGCCGTGGCCTCCATGGTCGCCGTGCTGCGCGAGGACGCCGGCAGCCTCGGACTCGTCACGGCGAACGGCGGCAACGTCGACAAGCACGCGTTCGGGGTGTACTCGACGTCACCCCCGACCGACGGATTCCGGTCCGCCCGCCCGCAGGAGGCCATCGACGCCGTCGCCGGACGGGACGTGCTCGAGGGGTACGCCGGGCCGGTCAGCATCGAGGGGTGGACCGTGATGCACGAACGCGACGGCTCGCCGTCACGGGCGCACGCCGCGTGCCTCACACCGACGGGCGCACGGGTGTGGGGTGTCAGTGCGGACGACGACCTCATGTCCACGTTCGAGTCCGACGACGTCGGCGGGACGGCCGCGGCCATGGACGCCGACGGAACACTGCACCTCGACGCCTGACGCAGGAGCATCGGCCCACTGCGGCCGACGGCGTCAGCGGCAGCTCACTGCTCGCGATTGCGGTCGAGCCGGGCCTGCAACTCGGCCAGGATCCGTTCCGAGGCCTTCGGCATCTCGTCGAGCAGCTTGCGGAAGTCCTTCGTCCGGAACGCGAGCAGGCGCATCGGGGTCTCGGCGACGACGGTCGCGCTGCGCGGCCGGTGGTCGATGAGCGCCATCTCGCCGACCATCGAGCCCGCCCCGACGGTGGCCACGAACTCGCCCCGCAGGTACACGCTGGCCGAACCCTCGACGATCAGGAAGCAGTCGAGCGCCGTGTCGCCCTGGTCGATGATCACCGCACCAGCGGCCACCTCGGTCGGGCTCGACAACCCGAGGACCCGACGACGCTCCTCGGCCGGAAAGTCCTCGAAGAACGGAACGCCGTCGAGGACGGCGGGGTCGTCTGCACGTTGCTGGGTCACGTCGCTACCTCCTGTTTCCGACACTACCGCCCACCGGCGGTCGCGCCCCGGCGACGTCACGGGCCGAGGACGAGCGTTGGTTCAACGGAGTGGGCGGCGGGCGACCAGGGCCCGATCACGGCCGGCCAGATCCCGTCGGACCTCGACCTCTGCGAACCGTGCCGCCGCTCGGTCGACGAGCTCGGCGGTCTGTTCCGGCGAGTGCTCGCACACCAACGCACCGTCGCCGCGCAGCCACTCGGGCGACTCGGCGATGATCCGGTCCAGGTCGGCCGTGCCCGCCGAGTCCGAGTAGAGCGCGGTGTGCGGTTCCCAGTCGTGGACCTCATCGGGCAGTCGAGCCGACGGGTCGACGTACGGCGGGTTGGACACCACGACATCGAGACCGCCCCGCAACGACGACGGCAGGGCCTCGAACCACGAACCCGCAGCCAGGCGCACCCGCGCGGCCGCCCGCCCGAGTCCGGCGAGGTTGCCGCGGGCGACCACCAGCGCGTCCTCGCTGGCATCGGTGCCCCAGACCCGGGTGCAGGTCCGTTCCGAGGCCACCGCCAACGCGATCGCCCCCGATCCGGTTCCCAGATCGACGACGTCGACCGGCTGACGCGTCGCTGAGATCCGGTCGATCTCGGCGAGCACGGCGTCGACCACCGACTCGGTCTCGGGCCGCGGGATCAGCACACGGCGATCAACCATGAGATCGAGGTGCCGGAACCCCCAGCTGCCGAGCACGTACTGCAGCGGCTCCCCCGCCGTGCGCCGTTCGATCATGGAGCGCAACCGGGCGGCGGCACGCTCGACCGCCACCTCGTCGAGCGCCATCACCAGTTCGGTGCCGGTGCATCCGGAGGCCTCCTCGACCATGCGGCGCGCCTCGGTCTCGGGTGACTCGACACCTCCGGCGCGGAGCCCGTCGACCGCCTCGGCCTGCAGCATCCGCCAGGTGGGCGGCGACCCGTCGGTCACGTCGACTCACTCAGTCGGCGCGCCCGCTCGTCGGCGAGCAGCGCGTCGCTCACCGGGTCGAGCTCGCCGGCGAGCACCCGGTCGAGGGAGTGGATCGTGAGCCCGATGCGATGATCGGTGACGCGGTTCTCCTTGACGTTGTAGGTGCGGATCTTCTCGCTGCGCCCGCCGCCGCCGATCTGTGACCGTTTCGCACCGGCCGTCTCGGTGGCCTGACGGTCCTCCTCGAGTTGCAGGAGCCGCGACCGCAGCACCTGCATGGCCCGGGCCCGGTTCTGCAGCTGGCTCTTCTCGTCCTGCATCGACACCACCAGTCCCGTCGGGAGGTGGGTGATCCGCACGGCCGAGTCCGTCGTGTTCACGGACTGACCGCCGGGACCCGACGACCGGAACACGTCGATCTGCAGGTCGTTGGGGTCGATCTGCACCTCGACCTCGTCGGCCTCGGGGAGCACCACCACCGTCGCCGACGACGTGTGGATCCGGCCCTGCGACTCGGTCACCGGCACCCGCTGCACCCGGTGCGGCCCCGCCTCGAACTTCAGACGCGGCCACACGCCGTCGCCGGCGATCCGCAGCACGACCTCGCTGAACCCGCCCAGATCCGACGGCGATGACGACAGCGTCTCGAACGACCAGCCGTGACGACCCGCGAGCGCCCGGTACATCTCGAACAGATCTCGGGCGAACAGGTTCGCCTCCTCGCCGCCCTCGGCGCCCCGGATCTCGACGATGACGTTCCGGCCGTCGAACGGGTCCGGGGGCAGGAGCAGCGCCCGGAGTTCCTCCTCGAGCCGCTCGATCGTCTCGGACCCGACTGTCACCTCGTCGCGGAGCGCTGCGTCGTCGTCGCCGCTCGCGTCACCCAGCAGTTCGCGGGCCGCGGCGACGTCGTCGCGGGCGTCGCGCCACGCCTGCAGGGTCTCGACGACCTGGGCCAACTGGCGATAGCGCTTGGACATCTCGACGTAGCGGGTCTGGTCGGCCACCACCGCCGGGTCCGCGAGCTGGGCCTCGCAGGTGCGGAACTCCGACTCGAGCGCCTCGAGTCGGCCGAGCACCGCGTCCGAGATCACGAGGTGGCCTCGGGGGCCGTCTCCCACGGCACGGTCACGGACCGCAGCTCGACCGGGCCGCGCGCCATCGAGACCAGCCGTTGGATACTCGGCAGTCGATCACGTTCGGGGACGACGAGGACCAGCGCCGCGTCTGGAGCGATCTGCGCCCGGGTGTCCGCGGCGACCGGAACCAGCGACAGGTCCGCGCCCACCGAGCACACCACCACGAGTGCCGACCCGTCGGCGCCGCGTCCGAGCGCGGCCGCCGGTGACGGTTCACGGACGCTCGTCCGGAGCACCGTGGTGGCGATCGGCTCGAGTTCACTCGCGCCCACCAGTGCCGGGCGTTCGAGCACCGAGTGGCGCAGCCACCGCTCCCGGGCCATCAACGCCAGCGGGTGCGTCGGCGTGCGGGCCGTCCGGTGCATCTCCACCAGGTCGATGGCCCGACGCAGCGTCGCCTCGGGCGACTCGCCGTCGTGCATCGCCGCCGTGGCGTCACGGTCGAATCGACCGACGCCCGCCTCGATGTGCACGGCGTCGTCACCGCCCGTCGAGGCGGGCCACACCACCAGCCGGGCCACTTCGAGTCCACGCACCTCACCGGTGACGACCCCGTGTTCCTCGACGACATCCAGGCCGGCGTCGCGCAGCTCGGCCCGCAACGCCGCGTCGTCGGCG
>CAJBIS010000273.1 GCA_903953195.1 uncultured Actinomycetes bacterium | reverse complement strand
CCTCCGACACCAGGGATGTGCAGGTCGTTGCAGGTCGTGATGCAGCGGCCTTGCCCCGTTTGGTGCGACCTGCGTGGGCGCGGTCCTGCCCCTGAACGGGTTGACGTTCGATGTGCTCGTTGCTCAGATCTCCTGCGCCTTTGAGTGTGCTCGGTACTTGATCGAGTGTTCGCTGCGCGCGACTCTCTGTCGGTGGGGTTCTGGAAGGCCGTTGAAGCCGACTCGAAGCAGGTGTGGACTCCGGCTCGTCTCGTCGTCAGGTATTTCGTGACGCCAACGGTTTCGGCGTCCGTGCTTCTTCGGGCGAGCGAGGAATTGCTGCGTCGAGGTGCGGCTTGGCCGTCCCGTCTCGTCCGATCCCGGCTGGCGAACAAGCATGGGGTCCACATCGCCGAAGGGGCCCGAATCGGCTCCGCATTCCGGATGCCTCACCCCGTTGGAATCGTGATCGGACCGGGGGTGATCGTGGGGGACCGAGTCTCAATCTACCAAGGGGTGACGCTTGGCGCTTCCGCCCCGCGTACTGAACCGTGGGTGTTCCCGGTGATCGAGGACGACGTGACGATCTATGCGAACAGCGTTGTGGCTGGCGACATCGTGATCGGAGCGGGTGCCACCGTCGCTGCGGGAGCGATCGTGACCGAGTCAGTACCTCAGGGCGCGACAGTCGTGGGTGTCAATCGTCTTGTGTCGAGCGGGAGCGGCTCCGGCTGATCGACGCTCCTGGTTCCTGCGCTGCGTCTCGGCCAAGCCATCGTGACCGCTGGTCATCGTGGTGGGCGCCACTCCCGATTCCGTGCAATCAGTGATGGCTCCTTGCTCGGTGGCGACCTGCCACGTTCCACTGCACGTGCCTCTGAACAGTGGCGCACCGAACGGCAGGCAGAGCCGGTGGCGAATTGGGAGCTGGCGCAGGTTCCGGCTGCACCCAGGGCCATCGAGCCGCTGCGGTAGCGTCGGGGCCATGGTTGCGGCCCGGGTTCGTGACGTCAGCGTCGCAGGAATCCGGGAGCTTCGGGTCGTGTTCTCCGACGGTCTCGTGCGTGAGCTCGACTTCGCTCCATGCCGGGAGGGGCTGTTCATGTCACTTTCTGACGACGCGGTGTTCAGCGCCGTTGAGGTCGACCAGGTCGCCGGCACGGTCTCGTTTCCGGGCGGGATCGATGTCGACCCGGACGTGCTCCACGGCGACGCTGCTGCTTCTCCCCATCAGCAGCCCGTGTTCCTCCGTCAGTGCCGGCTCGAATGCTCTGCCTGAGCGCACTTGGTGCTCCGCTCGATGGCGTTCCACGGGGGAGTGACGCTCGTTGGTCTGGGCGTGCTGGCGCTGGGTCTGACTCCTTCATTGGTGTCAGCAGCTCGGGGCCGTCCTCGCGGCAGTTCCCGGCGTCCGGCTGGAGTGGGCGGCGAGCGACCGGACCTCGGCCGGATGCGCCTGGCAACTGGGTGGTTCAGCAGTGTCGGTCTGCCAGGTCACGGCAACCCTAGGATGAGGGAACATCTCGCTTGGTGTCCCTGCCGGGCTGGCATGGTCGGCCACCATCAAAGGGGAGCAGTGACTCTTCGAGCGCAAGTTCCCAGGTGGAATCCGATCTGGCTCATCCCCCGGCTGATGGCGACTGCACTCGTCGGATGGTGGATGACAAACATCGCTTTCCTCACGCTGGGGGTGCTCGACGGCTCTCCTGTCGGATACGGGGCGTGGCGGAACGGATTCTTCGGATTCCCTCGCTGGTTCCAGGGCATCTTCGCCGCGGTGGGCGTCGTGAGTTGGACCATGGGTGCGTTGGTGGCGGGTGGTGCGGTGACGCTCCACGGAGTGCGGGCCGTCAGGTGGATTCTCGTGACCGCGTTCGTTTCGGCCGCTGTGAGCATTCTCCTCGTGGTCGTCCTGACCTGGTTGTGGCCGGGCAGTGCCGAAGGCTGACCTGCAGTCGGCGCCGCGCCGGCGGATCCCCCCGTCGGCTTGGCCGGTTCTCGCCTGGACCGTGCTGTTCGGCGCCATGCTCAGCCTCCAGTACGCAGCTCGGCGGATCGCACCGTCGAAGAATCCGGGCCTGCTCGACGGATGGGTGCAGTTCGACGGACCGGAATACCTCTCGATCGCCGCAGATGGCTACCAGCGCCGCCAACTCGTCTGGTTCCCGGTGTATCCCCTCCTGGTCCGGCTCACCGACGGCGTGCTCGGCGAGCCGGTCGTCGCAGCCGTCCTGGTGTCCGCTGCGGCAGGAGCGGCGTCGGTCGTGCTGTTCTGGTATTGGACGGTGCAACAGGGGTTCAGCGCGTCGACGCAGGTCTGGGCCGTCGCAGTGCTCATGCTCTATCCGTACGGATGGTTCCTCTACGGGGTCGTCTACTCCGACGCTGTCTTCCTCGCCGCTGGACTCGCTGCGTTCCTCCTGACGGAGCGGCGGCACTACTGGTGGGCGGCAGCCGCCGGGGCCGTCGCCGCAGCCAGTCGTCCCTCCGGACTGGCAGTCGTCGCAGGGTTGCTGGTGCTCGCCTTGGAGAGGGAGGGGGTCATCCGGGTGCCCGGTGCGTCCGCAGGGTGGGCGAACGCCCTGCGGCTCCCCGTGGTCGTGGACCGCAGCCGTTGGCGGGGCCGTTCACTGGTGCCGGCCCTGTCCGTCGGTGGCCTGCTCGCCGTGATGGCGTTCCAGTGGCGCTGGTGGGGCAGTCCCATCGCGTTCGTGACCGAGCAGTCGAACTACCACGACACCGGGATGAGTTCTCTGCTGAAGCAGCAGTACTTCGAGGCGTGGAGCCAAGGGTTCGATGGTCGCCATCTGGCCACCACCACGGCGCAAGCGGTGCTGCTCGTCCTGGTGATCGGGAGCGTGCCAGCGGTCGGGCGCCGCTTCGGATGGGGCTACGCGATCTTCGTGCTGGGTCTGGCCATGCTGCCTGCGATGTCGGTGTCGACATTCATGGGCTCAGGTCGGTACCTGCTTCCGGCCTTCCCCGTGTTCGCGCTGTGGGGTGAATGGTTGTCGCGCCGTCGAGGTCTGGGTCTCGCCGTGCTCGCAGTCTCGGGGGTGGCATTGGCGGTGATGTCAGCAGGTTTCGCCCGAAGTTGGTACCTGACGTGATTCGACTCGGTCCTCCCGGGCGGGGCAACGGCCCATCAGGTCCGTGGACCGGGCGCATCCCTTCCGATACGCCGCGAGCTGCTCAGCCCAGGCCTCCGCGACCTGGTCGTGGCCAGCGAGGCACCACTCGGGTGTGAATCGGGTCGATCCTCCGACACGACAGCGGAGCACGGCTTCCTCGGCGGCCGGCCAGACGGTCGTCGCGCTCAGGCCGCGTGTCAGTCCTCGGGAGTGAGGATGGCCCGTTCCGCGATGTCGATGAACGCCGAGGCCCACTGCTGGTCGCTGATCTGCTCGCCGGCGGCGTCATCGACGATGCGACCGATGGTGATTGACAGCACCATCACTGCGGTGGCGTGCGGTTCGAGATCGCGGCGGATGAAGCCACGCTGCTGCGCGTCGCTGATCGTCGTGGCCCATGCGGCGGTGATCCGGTCCTGCTGCTCGGCGATCGATGCCTGGAGCGTCGGGCGGGCGGCGCCGAGCGCGATGGTGTGGGTTCGTCGGAGTCGGACCGCTGCGGGGAGGTGGCTGAACGCGGTGATCAGCGACCGCACTGCGTCGCCGAATGCGGCCCGGTCGGGAGCGTCGGCGACGATCGTCCCCAGCAACGCGACGTAGTGATCGGTCTCCTGGGCGAAGGTGGCGACGAGCGCCCGTTCAATGAGCGTGTCGACGTCGGTGAAGTGGTTGTAGAGCGTGGTGCGACTGACGCCTGCGCCGTCGAGCACCCGTTGGACGTTGAACTGGTCGAAGCCGTCCTCGGTGACCACGATCATGGCCTGTTCGAGGATCCGGGCGGACGTGGGGTTGTCGCCGTCCTGCGGTCGCGATCGCTGGCGGCGTGACATCCCGTTGAACCTAGCCCTGCGTTGCTCGGAGTCGAGCGACGGCGCACGTCACGTCGGTGGGCGCGTGACGGGGTTCTCGCCCGGTGGCGCACCGTTTCGAATCGCTGGGGCTAGACATTGTGTGTGCACATCCTGTACACCGGCGGACAGGCGGCACCGTCGTGGTGTCGGCCGTCCCCCGAACCCCAACCGAGAGGCAGACGATGACATCGCCCACCAACGCCAACGCCATGGACCACGTCGTGCTGGTGCTGTTCGAGAACCGGTCACTCGACAACCTCCTCGGTCATCTCTACGGCCCCGACGACGGCAAGACGTTCGAAGGTGTGCTCGGCAAGCAGCTGTCCAATCCGGTCCCCGAGTGGGCCGAACACCAGCCGCCGGACGGGAGCGGTCGGGTGGAGTACGGCCAGACCGAGGACCTCGACGCCCCCAACCCTGACTCGGGCGAGGAGTACTTCCACACGAACACGCAGCTGTTCAACACGCTCGACGAGCACAACCGCGGCAAGATGGGGAAGGGCGTGACGGCTCCGTGG
>CAJBIS010000272.1 GCA_903953195.1 uncultured Actinomycetes bacterium | reverse complement strand
CGTCGGCAGCCGGGAACGAGAAGTTGGCGAGGGTGTTGGAGCGGCTCCGGAACTGCGTCGGGTTCAGCCACTCGTCGCCGATCGGCCACCCGGCAACACTCGGGGGCAGGTACGGCTCCTGGCCGAGTCCGGCGAGTCGTTCGACCGACCGCTCGGTCGGCTCACCCGTCGCCCGGATCGCGCCGAGGTACCACTCGAGCGGCGTGCTGGCCCGGGTGCGACGGGCGTTGAGGAAGGCGTCGCTGTGGAGGACCTCGTCCATGAGCGGTGCGATCTGGTAGCCGGACGATCGGAACCGGTCGGCCCAGCCGCGCATGAGGTCGGCGTCGCGTTCGCCGCCGACGAAGACGTCCCACACGCGGCCGACCACGAACGGGGCGCACGCGTCCTGATCGAGGATCCGGTCGACGATGCCGGCGACATCGAACTGTTGCCGCTCGCCGAGGAACTCGACCGGCTCGCGGAGCATCCAGTCGGGTTCCTGGTAGACGCGACCGTCGACGAGATCGATTCGCCAGCCGGCGAGCGCCTTGGCCGCAGCCACCACGTCGGGCTGGGTGTAGTTGCCGATCCCGAGCAGGAACAGTTCCATCAGCTCGCGGCCGTAGTTCTCGTTCGGGTCGGAGGCGATCGAGTCCTGACCGTCGAGGTACCGGAGCATGGCGCCGTCGACCGTGAGCGCCTTGGCGAGGTCGCCGAGGTTGCCGAGCGCGTGCTGGTGCAGTGTCCGCAGTTGGCGCCAGCACAGGTTCGTGTCGTCGACCTTGTTCCACGACGTCGTGAAGAGGCCGTGCCAGAACCACATCATCCGTTCGTGCAGCCCGGCGTCGTCGCGCAGCATCCGGTCGACCCACCACTGGCGGAACCCCATCCACAGTCGGACGTCCTCGGAGTTCGCGGCGTCGATGTCGACGGGCGGATCGAAGGGGAGTGGCGGTGCGGCCAGCAACTGGTCGACGAGGGCGGCGGCTGTCGGTGCCCGTTCGAGCGCGGCGGCGACCTGACCCGGAAACGGCCCGAAGGTCGTCCGGGCCAGCACATGGGCGAACTGGCCCGCCCCGGCCGCTGCCCCCGCGCGCATGACCATGTGTCCAGTGTACGAGTGGCCGTGCGCGCGATCACCTCGCCCAGCGGCGTGACTGCTCAGAGCAGCGGATAGATCACGATGGGCGCGACGACCTGCGTGCCGACCACCAGCAGCGCGAAGAGCGAGCCGAGTCCGACGAGGATCAGGAGACCCGGCCGACGGGTGTGCACGCTGTACGAGCCGAGATCACGGAGGACACGCCCGATGTTGCGGATGGTGCGTCTCACGGGCGCTCGAGCTCCACGATGCGGTCCTCGAGCACGAGGAGGTCGATGCCACCGGCGGTGGCCGAACGGATCGCGTCGGCCGGGCTGCACACGATCGGCTCACCCGCCAGGTTGAACGACGTGTTGAGCACGACCGGGCATCCGGTGATGTCGTGGAACCGCTCGAGCAGCGCGTGGAACTCGGGGTGCAGCTCCCGGTGGACCGTCTGCACCCGGGCCGAGTGGTCGACGTGGGTGCAGGCCGGGATGGTCGAGCGCACGGCCGCGGCTCGATCGCCGAGCGAGGTCGGTTCGGTGGCGACCTCGACGAGCTGCGATGCCGCCACCTGGTGGGTGAACAACATGTACGGGCTCGGTCGGTCGAGGTCGAACCACGCATCGGCGTGCTCCCACAGCACCGCCGGCGCGAACGGCCGGAAGTCCTCCCGGCCCTTCACGCGCTGGTTCAGATCGGCGAGCACGTCATCACGTCTCGGGTCGGCGAGGATCGACCGGTGACCGAGCGCCCGTGGTCCGAACTCCATGCGCCCCACGAACCAGCCGACCACTCGGCCGTCGGCGAGCGCCGCCGCGACCTCGTCGGCGCGAGCGGCGTCGTCGACGATGCGCGCCGACAGGCCGGCATCACTGATCGCAGCGTCGATGTCGTCGAGGTCGGCCGCCGGCCCGAGCGCGGCGCCCGACATGGCATCGACCGCGAGTGTGCGTTGCGAGTCGTGGCGGTCGGGCGGCGTCGGTTCGTGCCGGTCGTGGCCGAGCTGGTCGAACCACCACCACAGCGCCGCACCGACCGCGCTCCCGGAGTCGCCGGCGGCGGGCTGGACCCAGATGTCGTCGAAGGCGCCCTGATCGAGCATCACGCTGTTGGCGACGCAGTTGAGCGCGACGCCGCCGGCGAGGCACAGGCGTTGTTCGCCGGTCGTCCGCCGGGCGTGCGCCGCCATCCTGACGAGCGCCTGTTCGGCGAGGGCCTGGAATGACGCGGCCACGTCGGCGTACTGGTCCGTGATCGGCTGCTCCGGTGGCCGCGGATCGCAGCCGAGCGCCTGTCGGACGGCCCGGAGCCGGTCCGGCCGCCCGCCCCACCACCGGAGGCGGCGGGCATCGACCCGGACGGATCCGTCGTCGTCGATGGCGAAGAGCTCGCGCAGTGCGTTCAGATGGACCGGTTCGCCGAACGGCGCCAACCCCATCATCTTGTACTCGCCCTCGTTCGACTCGAACCCGCACCAGGTCGTGCCGAGCGAGTAGGCGAGTCCGAGCGAGTTGGGGAATCGCATCTCCATGAGCAGGTCGATGCGGCGACCGACGCCGTGAGCGATCGAGGCGGTCGACCACTCGCCGAGCCCGTCGACGGTCAGGATCGCGGCACGCTCGAACGGCGAGGGGAGGAACGCGGCGGCGGCGTGGCTGAGGTGGTGTTCGGAGTACACGACGGAAGGCGGGTCGGTGCGTCCGCGCTGTTCGAACCAGCGCTCGATCCGGTTGCGGATCATCAGGTTCGTTCGCAGAAAAGTGGGCACGTCGCGGATGAATCCGGGGATCGCACGAGGACCACGTCGCCTCGAGGCCGACTGGTAGCGGGCCAGCGCGGTGAGCGGCTTCTCGTGGAAGACGACGACGTCGACGTCGGTCGCGTCGAGTCCGGCCACCTCGAGGCAGGCGTCGAGTGCGGCCGCGGGGAACCGGGCGTCATGTTTGACCCGGCTGAAGCGCTCCTCCTCCGCGGCGGCGACGATGACGCCGTCCATCAGGACGCAGGCGGCGGCGTCGTGGTAGTCGCACGACAGGCCCACGACCACCCGAGTGGCGTCGTCGGTCATGGGGTCACTGGTCACGATGGCATCGCCGCTCATGGGCCCGCTGGCGCCGACGACGCGCCGAGATCGAGTCGCGGTGCCAGATCGGCCCACATCGCCTGACCGGTGATGGCGGCCGCCCGCTCGTTCGAGTGCG
>CAJBIS010000271.1 GCA_903953195.1 uncultured Actinomycetes bacterium | reverse complement strand
GGCTGGGCCGCGTCGCTGGCGCGCAACTCACGGGTCGCCCAGCTCAGCACGGAGTACCTGCCGGCACCGCCCCCGGCGCTCGCCGACATCGAGCGGCGTCTCGCCGACGGCAACTTCCCGCAGATCTTCGCGGGGATCCGGCCGGCCCCGGAGCTCCCGCCGCCACCGGAGGGGTCGACCATCGGCGCCGAGGCGCTCGCCCGACTCGCGGCCAGCACGGTCCGGATCGAGGGACGTGCGTGTGAGAACACGCAGACGGGGAGTGGGTGGATGGTCGCCCCGGGTCTGGTCGCCACCAACGCCCACGTGGTCGCCGGGACCTCGGAGTCGCGCCTCATCGCTCCGGATGGCACGACCGCCACGGGCGAGGTGGTGGCGTTCGACCCGGCGATCGACCTGGCGCTCATCCGGACCGACCTGGACCGGCCGGTGCTGCCGACCGCGGCCCCGCAACGCGGAGACCGGGGGCTCGTCCTCGGCTTCCCGGGCGGTGGATCGCTGGACCCGAGTCCGTTCAGCGTGGGTGACCTCCTCGACGCCCGGGGCTACGACATCTACGACCGCGATCAGGTCGAGCGATCGCTGGTGGTGCTGGCCTCGGACCTCGCGCCGGGCGACTCGGGGAGCGCCGTGGTCCGTGACGACGGCTCGGTCATCGCCATGTCGGTGGCGATCGCCCCGGACCGGCCGGGTGTGGCGTACGCCGTGTTGCCCGCCGATCTGCAGTCGCTCGCAGCGCGGTCCGACGGTTCCACGGTCGACACCGGGCCCTGTCTTCGCTGAGGCGTTCGGCCGCTCCCGGGCCGCGGCCCCGTAACGTGGGAGTGACCGAGGAGCACCCATGACCGATCAACAACCGCCAGTCCCGTCGAGCGGCGACGAGCCGACCGGGGTCATGCCGACCGCCGGTGGTCAGGCGATGCCCGGCAACGAACCGACGACGGCCATGCCGGTCGTGGGTGGCGCCGCAGCGGCCGGGTCCGCCGGGGCCGCGGGTGGCGCTGCCGGTGGGACGACGGGTGACACGCCCGACGCGGGGGAGCGTCCGGGTGGAGGCGTGCCGGCGTGGATCTGGGTCGTGATCGCCGTGCTCGTGCTGGCGATCGGCGGACTGGGCTTCGCACTCGTCCGCAAGGACGACACCGCGCCGGCGACCACGTCGACCACATCGAGTTCCACGACGTCGTCGACCTCCGCGCCGACCACGGTGCGGCCGACCACGGTGCCGCCGACCACGGCACGACCGAGCACGACATCGACCACGACGTCCAGCACGACGACGACCAGTACGACGTCGACCACCACGACGACGCCGACCTCGACGACCGCCGGACCCTGAGGTCCGTCACCGCCGCCGCGGCCGGACCGATCACCGCCGCGTCAGCGGCCGGGGATCACTCGGCTTCGATGTAGATGCACTCGCCGGGGCACTCCTCGGCGGATTCGATGACGCCCTCGAGCTCACCGTCGGGGATCTCGGCGCGGCCCTCGGCGCCGCCCGGATCGGAGTACACCTTGGCGCTGTCCTTCACGTACGCGAGGCCGTCGTCGAGCAGCGTGAAGACGGCGGGGGAGATCTCCTCGCAGAGTCCGTCGCCGGTGCAGAGATCCTGATCGATCCAGACCTTCATGCCCATGGTGCTCAACCTGCCTTCGTGCGTCCGGCTCCAGCCGGGGGGATGGACTGGCGCAGTCTACCCACAGGCGCGATTCGTCCCGGAAATCATCAGGGCACAGGTGATCGGTGTCACCCGTGCCGCGCGGTGGGCCGGAGACGGGGGTAGAACACAGAGAGCCGTGCGCAGCAGCTGGGAGTCCCGATGAACGACGAAGTGACCGGAGCCGATGGAACCGAGGACGTCGAGCAGCTCCGCGCCCAGGTCGCCGACCTGTCCGAGGAGGTCTCGTCGCTGGTCCGTCGGCTGCAGGACGCGCCGAAGCGCGTCCGCACGCTCGAGGAGCGTCTCCTCGAGACGAAGGGTCAGCTCGCCCAGGCCGTGAGCCAGAACGAGAAGCTCAGCTACACGCTCCGCGAGGCCCGGGACCACATCTCGGCGCTGCGCGAGGAGGTCGACAAGTTGACCCAACCGCCGGCGGCCTACGCCACCCTGTTGGGCGTCAACGACGACGGGACCGTCGATGTCCACGCGTCCGGCCGGAAGATGCGCGTCGAGGTGTCGCCGGGCATCGACACCGACGAACTCGAGCGCGGTCGTGAGGTCGTGCTGAACGACGCCTACAACGTGGTGATGGTCCGACCCGGCGAGCGAGTCGGTGAGACGGTCACCCTGAAGGAGGTGCTCGACGACGGTCGACGGGCGCTCGTCGTCGGTCGGGCGGACGAGGAACGTGTGGCCGAACTGTCGGCGTCGCTCGCGGGTGAGCGGCTCCGGGCGGGCGACATGCTCCTCGCCGACACCCGGTCCGGTGTCCTGCTCGAGCGGCTGCCCCGTCCCGAGGTCGAGGATCTCGTGCTCGAGGAGGTGCCCGACATCTCGTACCACGACATCGGCGGCCTCGATGATCAGATCGAACAGATCACCGATGCGGTGGAGCTGCCGTTCCTGCACCAGGACCTGTTTCGTGAGTACGTGCTGCCGGCGCCGAAGGGGATCCTGCTCTACGGCCCGCCGGGTTGCGGCAAGACCCTGATCGCCAAGGCCGTCGCCAACAGCCTGGCGAAGAAGGTCACCGAGGCCACGGGCCGGGAGGCCCGCAGCTACTTCCTCAACATCAAGGGGCCGGAGCTGCTCAACAAGTACGTCGGCGAGACCGAACGGCACATCCGCCTGGTGTTCCAGCGGGCCCGTGAGAAGGCCGCCGACGGCACGCCGGTGATCGTGTTCTTCGACGAGATGGAGTCGTTGTTCCGGACCCGGGGCACCGGCATCTCCTCGGACATGGAGGCCACCATCGTTCCGCAGCTGCTGGCCGAGATCGACGGCGTCGAGACGCTGAAGAACGTGATCGTCATCGGCGCGTCGAACCGTGAGGACCTGATCGATCCGGCGATCCTCCGGCCGGGTCGCCTGGACGTGAAGATCAAGATCCACCGGCCCGATGAGACGTCGGCGGCCCAGATCTTCGCCCGGTACCTGACCACCGACCTGCCGATCGACGCCGGCGAGATCGACGACCTCGGCGGCGGGGACCCGGCCAAGGCGGTCGCCGCGATGATCGAGGCGACGGTCGAGGAGATGTACCGGACCGACGAGGCGAACCAGTTCCTCGAGGTGACCTATCAGAACGGCGACAAGGAGGTCATGTACTTCAAGGACTTCTCCTCCGGCGCCATGATCGAGAACATCGTGCGCCGCGCCAAGAAGCTCGCGATCAAGCGTCAGCTGGCAGGCGGCGACCGCGGGATCCGGGTGCAGGACCTCATCGACTCCATCCATCAGGAGTACAAGGAGCACGAGGACCTGCCGAACACCACCAACCCGGACGACTGGGCGAAGATCTCGGGCAAGAAGGGCGAGCGCATCGTCTACGTCCGCACGCTCGTGCACCACGACGACGCCGACCCCGAGGGCGGTCGTTCGATCGAGCGTGTCGCGACCGGTCAGTACCTCTGAGCTGACATGGCCATCCCGAAGGTCATCGGCATCGAGACGGAGTACGGCATCCTCGTCCGTGGCGCGCCCGAGTCGAATCCGATCTCGGCCTCGTCGATGCTCATCAACGCCTACCTGACCACCCTCGACGAGCGACTCGGCGGCCATCGGACCCAGCGGGTCGGCTGGGACTTCGAGGACGAGTCGCCCGGCAACGATGCGCGTGGTGAGGCGATGTTGTTGTCGCTCGCCCCGGAGGTCGAGACACACCTGGTGAACGCCGTGCTGACGAACGGCGCCCGCTACTACGTCGACCACGCGCATCCCGAGTACTCGTGCCCGGAGACCGCCGACGCACTCACGGCCGTGGTGCACGACCGGGCCGGCGAGGAGATCCTCATCCGCTCCATGGACGCCGCCCGGTCGATGCTTCCGGACGGACAGGAACTCGTCGTCTACAAGAACAACTCCGACGGCAAGGGCAACAGCTACGGGTGCCACGAGAACTACCTGCTGGACCGCTCGGTTCCGTTCGGTCGCATCGTCGTGCACGCGACGACCCATCTGGTGTCGCGGCAGATCTTCACGGGCGCGGGCAAGGTCGGCTCGGAGGCGCCCGGGGTCGATGCCGCCGAGGTCACGTTCCAGCTCACCCAGCGCGCCGACTTCTTCGAGGAGGAGGTCGGGCTCGAGACGACGCTCAAGCGCCCGATCATCAACACCCGGGACGAGCCGCACGCCGATGCGCAGAAGTACCGCCGCCTGCACGTCATCGCCGGCGACGCGAACATGTCGGAGTTCGCGACGTTCCTGAAGCTCGGCACGACCGCGCTGGTCCTCGCGATGGTCGAGGACGACGCGCTCGGGGAACCCGTTGCGCTCGCCCGGCCCGTGCCGGCGATGCACCAGGTGTCGCGTGACGTGTCGCTGCGACGGCCGCTCGAGCTCGTCGACGGAACCACCGCCACGGCACTCGAGGTGCAGATCCACCTGTTGGGATGCGCCGAGCGGTACGCCGCGTCGCACGGCCTGGCCTGCCTCGGACCCGAGTCGGTCGGTGAGCGGATCCTCGAGGACTGGCGTTCCACGCTCGAGGCACTCGAGCGTGACCCGGAGACGCTCGCGGACCGCCTCGACTGGGTGGCGAAGCAGCGGCTGTTCGAGGGGTTCCGGGTCCGGCACGATCTGGCGTGGAGCGATCCCCGGCTGCGGGCGATGGATCTGCAGTACCACGACCTCCGCCCGGGTTCGTCGCTGGCGCGCCGGGTCGGTCTGATCCGACTGGTCGACGACGCCGACATCGAGCGTGCCGTGACCGAACCGCCCGACGAGACCCGGGCGTACTTCCGGGGGGCCTGCCTGGCCCGCTTCGCCGAGGACATCGTCGCCGCGAACTGGGACTCGATCGTGTTCGACACCGGGGACTCGTCCCTGCAGCGGGTGCCGATGCTGGAGCCGCTCCGGGGCAGCCGGCAGCACGTCGGTGCGCTGCTCGAGGGCGCTGCGACCTCGGCGGAGCTGCTCGAGCAACTGGGCAACTGAACCCGTCCGCGCCGGGTGCGCGCCCGTCGCGGAGACGACGGGGTACGGTGACGGCGCGGAGGTTCCCATGGCAGAGCGTGAACAGAAGAAGAAGCCGGCTCCTCAGCGTCGTGACGAGACCGTCGAGCAGGCTCCTGCGTCGACCGAGGCCGGCGACAAGATCAAGGCCGAGCTCGACGAGCTGCTCGACGAGATCGACGACGTCCTCGAGACGAACGCCGAGGACTTCGTGAAGTCGTACATCCAGAAGGGCGGCGAGTAGCCGCGCATCCAGAAGCTCGGCCAGTCGCCGCGTCGTGCCACCCCGGCGGGTCACGGCCCTCGGGCGGCC
>CAJBIS010000270.1 GCA_903953195.1 uncultured Actinomycetes bacterium | reverse complement strand
GATCTTCACGTCGATCAAGCCGCAGCGGGCCCGGATCACCGCCCCGCTGTACGCCGCCTGCGAGGGCTATCTGCTCGGTGCCATCTCCGCATACTTCGGAGCGCTGTACGGCGGCATCGTCGCTCAGGCCGTGCTCGCCACGTTCGGTGTGTTCCTGGTGATGCTCGCCCTCTACGGCCTGCGGGTGCTCCGGGCGACCCCGAAGTTCGTCAAGGGCGTGATCGCCGCGACGTTCGGCATCATGTTCATGTACCTCGGTGTCTTCATCCTGAACCTGTTCGGCGTCGCCACCGGATTCTGGAGCGGCGGCGGCATCGGGATCGTCGTCAGCCTCGTCGTCGTGGTGGTCGCCGCGCTCAACCTGATCCTCGACTTCGACTTCATCGAGCGCGGCACGAAGATGGGCCTGCCCCGCTACATGGACTGGTACGGCGCGTTCGGCCTGCTGGTGACGCTGGTGTGGCTCTACCTCGAGATGCTCCGCCTGCTCGCTCGCCTGCGTCAGTGATCACCGGCTGAGGCGGCGGACCGTCAGGACCCCGTCGTCGACCAGTGCCACGGCTCCGAGGGCAGGTTGCGGAAGCCGAAGCGTCCAGCGTTGGCGGCCAGCCAGACGAACGCCGGGTCGGCGCGCGACGTGATGGCCCTCCCCCCGGAGGTGAGGTCGACGGCGAGTCCGCGTTCGTGCATGGACGTGCCCGGACGGGCCGTCGGCGGGGCGCACTCGGCCGGTGACCGCTGGTAGATGTCGAACGGCGACGACCCGCAGTTCTGCACCCGGAGTTCGATCTGACGCCGGCTGTTCCGGTAACCGCTGCCCGAGATCGTCACCCCGTCGGCGGCTGCGGACGCCAACATGGCGTCGAGTTCGTCGGCGATGCTCCGGTGAATCGGAATACCCCGGACCACGACGATGTCGGCGGCGTCGACCACGGCGACCGGGCCGACGGGCGCTGCGCCCGTGGACCGCGGACCCTGCTGACGTAGCGCGGCCTCCTCGGCGGCGAGCCGGCGAGCCGCCTCGGCATCGATCTGCCGGAGCGACTCGGCCTCGGCCAGCGCTGCGTCGAGGCGCTGGTCCAACTCCCCCGCCAGCGTCGACTGCTGGTCGATCGCCGACTGCAGCTCCGACGCCGCGGCGTCAGCGGACTGCTGAGCCCGCCGTGCGTCGGTCTCGGCGGTACGGGCTGCATCACGGGTGCGCTCCGCAGCCCGCTGCTGCCTCACGTGGTCATCGGCCGTCGCCCGGCGTCGATCCGCAACGGAGCGGAGCATGCCGACCGCGTGGTCCGAGCCCTCGTCGGCCGGCAGCGACAGGAGTGCGAGCGCGTCCTGGGCCGGAGGCCGGATGAACGTCTGCACGACGTAGCTGCGGAACTCGTCTCGGTTGCGAGCGGCCACCGCGGCCGCAGCGTCCGCAGCCCGCTGGGCGGCGTCGGCTTCGGCGGCGGCTCCATCGGCCTGCACGCGTGACGCCTCGGCCTGTGCCCGCTCGGCGTCCACCGCTGCGGTCAACTCGGAGATCCGGGCGAGCACCTGCTCCCGTGAGGCCCGGAGCGTGTCGACCTGGGCGTCGGCCTGCGCCCGCTGACCGGGGACCGTCGTCGGGGTCTCGGCCCCCGCCACCGCCACGCCGGCTGAGGACGCGGCGAGCAGCACCGTCGCCGCGATCGCCCGAGCGACCGTCCGCCTCAGCGCACCGCCAGTCACGCCGACATCATGCCGTGCACCGGCCCCACCGCGACATCGGCATGCGAACTCGGGCCGGGCACCACTGCCCGCCGAGTCGGGCCGGGGAACACGGCCTGCAGGATCAGCCGCCGAGGAGACCGCCGAGCATGCCGCCGGTCCCACCGCTCGGCTGTGCGGCCTGAGCGCCACCGACGATCACGTTCTCCGCCGGCTGGACCATGACGTAGCCCTGACCGCCGAACGCCATCTGCAGCAGCTCGCCGGACCCGCCACGCAGCAGGGACTTGATCCCACCAGTGTCCACCCGGACGTCCATGGACACCCCTGCGGTCCAGAGCACAACGGCGTCGGCGTCGGCGAAGGTCGGGGCGCCGGCCACGTCGAGCACGACCGGGTCGCCCTTCGTCAGCACCGCCACGTAGCCGGTTCCCCTCAGGACCACGTTGTAGAGGTTCCCGGAGGTGATCGACGCCCCGGCGCCCACTCGGTGGATGTCCCATTCGATCGAGCTGGAGAAGGCGAGGATGCTGGCGCCGTTCACGGACACCGAGTCGTTCTCCAGATAGAAGACCTGGATCTCCGAGGCCATGTCGGCGAGGAACAACTCACCCGATCCCTCGCAGGTCATCAGGTCGACGCCCTCGCCGGTGAGCTTGGACTTGACCATCTTGTTGAGCCCGCCCGAGCCGGCCTTCGCGAATCGCACGTCACCCTGATAGGCGACCATCGAACCGGTCTTGGCCATCACCGGTCCGTACTGCATGAACACCTTGAGCATCTTCTTGTTCTGCAGCGTGAACGGGTCGGCGCCGGTCGTCTCGGCGTACTCCTGGAAGAGCGTTCCGTGGATGGGCATGGGGACCTCCGTGGGCGGTCGGGATCGAGGACATCGTCAACGTACCGCCTGCATGTGGCGGAACGGCGTTGCAGGGCGGGACGAACCGACCGGCGGACATCGACGTCACCTGAAGTCCCGGGACCGGGCCGGGATCGGGACCCGCATCGCCTCGATCCGCTCGGCGGTGACGTTGACGACCCCGTCGACACTGCGTTCGAGTCGCCCGCGGACCAGCAGGGCCGGGGCATCGCGGACCACCTCACGGTGACGTTCCCAGCAGCCGACGGAGACGACCACGTTGACCAGCCCCGTGTCGTCCTCGAGGCTCAGGAAGGTGATGCCACGAGCCGTCGACGGCCGCTGCCGGTGGGTGACGACTCCGGCGACCCGGATCGCGACGCCGTCGGCGTGCTCCCGCAGTTCGTCGACCGGTGTGACCCCACGACGATCGAGTTCACTGCGCAGGAACCCGATCGGGTGGCCGTCAGGAGTGACCCCGGTGGCCCACAGATCGGCCATCGATGTCTCCCAACCGTTCATGCCGGGGAGCTGCGGCGCGTCCATCCCGCCGGTCGTGCCCTCCAGCCGATCGGGTCGCGCCTGTGCGGCCGCGCCCGCGGTCCACAACGCCCGTCGACGATCCAGTGGTCGCCCGTCACGGCCGCCCAGCCCGGCGAGCGCACCGGCGGTGGCCAGCGCCTCGAGCTGCGCCGTGGTCGGCTCGCAACGCCGGGCCAGGTCCTCGGCGTCGCGATAGGGCGCGCCGAGTGCGATCCGTTCCGCCAGCTCCGAGCCCACGCCACGCACCGAGTCCACGCCCAACCGCACGGACGGGCCCGCCGGCTCTGCTGATGCCGTGGACTGCGCCGACCCCGCGGTCACCGCTGACCCTGCCGACTCGAGCGTGGCGCCGGCACCCGAGACGTTCACGTCGGGACCACGGACCGTCACCCCGTGACGGCGGGCGTCCTGGACCAACGACTGCGGCGAGTAGAACCCCATGGGCTGGGCGTTCAGCAACGCCACACAGAACGCGGCCGGGTAGTGGTACTTGAACCACGCTGACGAGTAGACCAGATAGGCGAAGCTCACCGAGTGCGACTCCGGGAACCCGTAGTTGGCGAACGCGGCGAGCTTGTTCCAGATGGCATCGGCGACGTCACCGACGATCCCCCGCTCGGCCAGCCCGGCATCGAAGCGGGCCCGCAGTTCGGCCATGCGCTGGGGTGAGCGTTTGGACCCCATGGCCTGTCGGAGCTGGTCGGCCTCGGCGGCGGTGAACCCGGCGACGTCGATCGCCATCTGCATGAGCTGTTCCTGGAACAGCGGGACACCCAGCGTCTTGGCCAACGACGGCTCCAGCAGCGGGTGCAGGTAGGTCACCGGTTCCTCGCCACGTCGGCGGCGGATGTACGGATGCACCGATCCGCCCTGGATCGGACCCGGTCGGATGAGCGCGACCTCGACCACCAGGTCGTAGAAGCACCGGGGCTGCAGACGGGGCAGCGTCGACATCTGCGCCCGCGACTCCACCTGGAACACCCCCACCGAGTCGGCCTGCGACAACATCTCGTAGACCACGTCCTCCTGCGGGAGCTCGGCCAGGTCGACCTCGACACCGTGGTGGTCGCGCACCAGGTCGATGCATCCGTGCAGCGCGGTGAGCATGCCGAGTCCCAGCAGATCGAACTTCACCAGCCCGGCACCGGCGCAGTCGTCCTTGTCCCACTGCAGCACCGACCGATTCGCCATGCTCGCCCACTCCGTCGGGCACACCTCGACGACCGGACGGTCGCAGATCACCATGCCGCCGGAGTGGATGCCCAGGTGTCGGGGCAGATCCTCGAACTGTGCGGCGAGGTCGAGCACCGACTCGGGGATGGTCGACGGTCGGCCGGTTCGGGCGGTGTCACCGGAGGCAGCCGGCGACCGAACACCACTCCACCGGTCGACCTGTCGTGACCACGCGTCCTGTTGCCCGGCGGCGAACCCCAGCGCTCGAGCCGCGTCACGTACCGCGGACCGGCCCCGGTAGGTGATCACGTTCGCGACCTGCGCCGCGTGCGACCGGCCGTAGCGCTCGTAGACGTACTGGATGACCTCTTCGCGACGGCCGGACTCGATGTCGAGGTCGATGTCGGGCGGGCCGTCCCGTTCGGGCGACAGGAACCGTTCGAACAGCAGACCCAACCGGACGGCGTCCGCGGCGGTCACCCCGATCGCGAAGCACACCGCGGAGTTGGCCGCCGAGCCGCGCCCCTGGCACAGGATGCCGGACCGCCGGCAGAACTCGACGATGTCCCACACGATCAGGAAGTAGCCGGGGAACCCGAGGGATTCGATGAGGTCGAGCTCGTGGTCGATCTGCGTCCAGGCGCCCGCCACCTGCTCGGCGTGGCGCGGGCCGTAGCGCCGGGTGGCCCCCGCCTCGACCAGCTGCCGCAGGAACGCCGCCTCGCTGATCGGCCGGCCGTCCGGGCCGTCCGGGCACGGGTACGGCGGGAGCGCCGGGGCGACGAGCGACAGGTCGAAGGCACAGTCCCGGCCGAGCGCGCCGGCGGCGTCGACCGCACCCGGGTACCGGGCGAAACGTTGCCGCTGCTCCGCCGCGGTGCGCAGATGGGCCTGCCATCCGGACGGCAACCAGCCGTCGATCTCGTCGAGGTTGCGGCGGGACCGGACTGCGGCCATCGCCGATGCCAGCCGCCGCTGCGCGGGCGTCGCGTAGTGGACGTTGTTGGTGGCCACCGGCTGCACACCCAGCCGGACCGCCCGCTCGGCCAGCGCGTCGTTACGTGCCGAGTCCAACGGATCGCCGTGGTCCCACAACTCCACGAAGGTGTGGTCGACCCCGAAGGCGGCCACGAGGCTCCGCAGTTCACGGTCGGCCGCTGCCGGTCCGCGCTCCACCAGCGCGACGGGGACCGTGCCCTTGCGGCATCCGGTCAGCACCGCCCAGTGCCCGCGCGCCCGGCCCGAGGCCGCCTCGGCCACCTCGGCGAACGACAGTCGAGGATGCCCCTTCTCCCCCGCCATCTGCGCCTGTGAGATCAACGACGCCAGACACGCGTAGCCCTCGGGGTCGCGGGCCAGCACCACCAGATGGTGGCCGTCCGGGTCGGCTGCGCCGGTGCGGGGCGCCGAGGCGTTGAGCGTGAGCTCCACACCGAACACCGTGGGCAGACCCACCGTGCGGGCCGCCTGGGCGAACCGCACCACGCCGTAGAACCCGTCGTGGTCGGTGAGTGCCAGTGCGTCGAGTCCGAGGCGGGCCGCCTCGGTGACCAGCGACTCCGGGGACGACGCCCCGTCGAGGAACGAGAACGCCGAGTGGCAGTGCAGCTCGGCGTACCCACTCGATCCCGGGGCGCGGGCGGCCAGTCCGGGCGGCGGTTCGTACGGTTCCCGGTGACGCGACCACGCCGGGCTGTCGTTCCCGTCACCGGGACGGTCGGACAGCCGGCGTTCGATCTCGGACCACGGAACGTGTGGATGGTTGACTCCCACACCCGCACGCTATCGAACACCTGTTCGATGTGCCACCGGTCGGCGCGCCCCCGGAGGGCACCGCGGCCCCGTAGCCTGACGGCGTGAGCGACACGACCGACACCCCCACCGACAGCACGAACCCGGACGCCGACCTGACCGCCGGCGAGGTCGCCTGGGACCTCGACCCGCTGCTCGACGGCTCGACGGTCGACCGGCTGCTCGACCGGGCCGCGGAGCTCGTCGCAGAACTCTCGAACCTGCGGGGCACGGTCGCCGAGCTCTCCAGCACGGCGCTCGCACAGGCCATGCACACCTTCGGCGAACTCGAGGACCTCCAGGGTCGCGTCGGCAACTACGTGATGCTGCGACTCACCGAGGACATGCAGGACCCGGAGCGCGGCGCGGCGATGATGAGCGTCCAGGAGCGCCTCACCACGATGGCCGCCGGCCTCGTGTTCTTCGAGCTCGAGTGGGCCGAGCTCGGCGACGAGCACGTCGAGTCACTGCTGGCGGATCCGCAGCTCGACTTCTGCGCCCACTACCTGCGCTCGGCACGTCGCTACCGCGACCACCTGCTCACCGAACCCGAGGAGCGGCTGCTCACCGAGAAGTCGACGAGCGGCGCGGGCGCGTGGGTGCGTCTGTTCAACGAGCTGACGTCCGCCATCGAGGTGCAGCTCCCCGAGGAACTCGGCGGCGACGGACCGGTGGGACTCGAACAGGGGCTGTCGCTGCTGCAGCACCCCGATCGTGAGATCCGCGCCACGGCCGCGGCGGCGGTCACCGCCGGACTGGCGCCCGGACTGCGCACACGCGGCTACGTGTTCAACACCCTGCTGCTCGACAAGTCGACCGACGACCGACTGCGCCGCTACCCGTCGTGGATCTCGGCGCGCAACCTGGCGAACGAGGCGACCGACGACTCGGTCCAGGCGCTCGTCGACGCCGTCGTCGCCCGCTACGACATCCCGCAGCGGTGGTACACGCTCAAGGCGCAGGTGCTCGGACTCGAACGGCTCGCCGACTACGACCGCATGGCGTCGGTCGCCGACGACGAGTCGACCGTCGGCTGGAGCGAGGCCACGCAGATCGTGCTGGACGCGTACGACAGCTTCTCCCCCGAACTCGCGGGCATCGCCCGACGATTCGTCGACGAGGGCTGGATCGACGCACCCGTGCGGCCCAACAAGCAGCCCGGCGCGTTCTGCGCGTACACCGTGCCCTCGCACCACCCGTACGTGATGCTCAACTGGACGAGCCGGAACCGCGACGTCCTGACGCTCGCCCATGAGCTCGGTCACGGCGTGCACGCCTACCTGTCCCGCGAGCAGGGCGTGTTCCACCAGTCGACACCGCTCACCCTGGCCGAGACGGCCTCGGTGTTCGGCGAGACCGTCACCAACGCAGCCCTGCTCGAGCGCCTCGACGACCCGAACGAGCGCTTCGCGCTGAGCGCGGCGTCGCTCGAGGACTCCATCGCGACGGTGTTCCGCCAGGTGGCCATGAACCGGTTCGAGGACGCGGTGCACCGCAGTCGGCGTGACGAGGGAGAACTGTCACCCGAACGCTTCGGTGAGCTGTGGGCCTCGAGCCAGCAGGACATGCTCGGCGACTCGGTCGAACTGACCGACGGGTACCGCACGTGGTGGAGCTACATCCCGCACTTCATCGCGACGCCCGGTTACGTGTACGCCTACGCCTACGGTCAACTGCTCGCGCTGTCGGTGTACGCCCGCTACACCGAACGTGGCGACTCGTTCGTGCCGGCGTACCTCGAGTTGCTCCGCGCCGGCGGCGCACACGACCCGGAGACGCTCGGCCGGATCGTCGACTGCGACCTCGCCGACCCCGGCTTCTGGTCGGCCGGACTCGACATCATCGACCGCCAGCTCGACGCCGCCGTTGCGGCCGCCGAGGCCGCCGGGCGGCTGCGTTCCGCCTGATCGCCACCCGACGCTCACCTCGGACGGCCGGGGTCGGCCATCCACCGACGCCCGCAGCGGCGCTCGTACCCTGAGAGGTGCGCGACCCCGTTTGAGAGGCGGCGGTCCGGAAAGGAGTCTCGTCGACGTGAGCGGTTCACCCCTCGGCCTCGTGGCCGTGCTGTTGGACCACGTCGTCGACGCGGCCTGGGTCGCCGACGCCGGCTCGGGAGCGATCCTCGGTGCCAACCCGGCGGCCACCACGCTCTACGCGCTCGACGGGCCGGTTCCGACCATCCCCGAGCTCATCGAGCCGCCACTCAACCAGGACCGCTGGGCTGCGCTGTGCGAGCAGCTCGGCGGCGGCGATTCGCACCGGATCACCTGCCACATCCGCACGGCGGCGGCGTCCGTCGAGGCGGTGCAGCTGACACTCAGTCGCCATTCGCTCGACGACCGGCCGGTGGTGCTGGCGATCGTCACCCCGACCGAGCAGCGTGCGCTGGTCGCTCGCGTCGAGCAGCGCACCGCTGCCGACTGGACCGTCGTCGCCGACGCGCTCGACGAGGGCATCGCGCTCGTCGATGCGACCGGCCGGATCAGTTCGGTGAACTCCGCCTTCTGCCGGCTCGTGGGCCGTGACGAACGCCAGCTCCTCGACCGCACCGTCCACGATCCCCCATGGGATCTGGTGCTCGAGGACGGCACCCCACCCGACCCGCGGACCTCGGCGCCCGTCAGCGCCCTGCGGACGGCGCGCAGCTGCGACGGGCCGCTGCTCACACCGCGCCATGTGCGCGGCGACCGACCGTGGTTCCGCATGAACGCGCACCCGCTGCCGAGCGACGACCCGTCACTCACGGCCGGCGCTGTGGTCGTGCTGAGCGACGAGACCCCGGGCCGAGCGGCCGCCGCCGAGGTCGACCGACTCCTCGGCGCCGACGCGCTCACCGGGCTGGCGTCACGCACTCGGATCACCCAGATCGTCGGGTCGCTCATGCAGGACATCGCCGGGGCCACCAGCGCGGTCCGGGTCGGCCTGTTGCACGTGAACCTCGACGACTTCCGCACGGTGAACGAGTCGTTCGGCACCACGACCGGCGACGCGATCCTGGTGCAGGTGGCCTCGCGGCTCCGCGACCTCGAGGAGCGCCGCGTCGAGATCGGCCGGATCGGCGTCGACGAGTTCCTGGTCGTGCTGCAGGAGGACGGCGCAAGCCTGGCGTTCGACGCCCGCCTGCGTCGCCTCGCCGAGGAGATCCAGCGGCGACTCAGCCAGCCGTTCTCCGTCGAGCAGCTCGAGGTGCGGCTCACCGCGTCGGTCGGCGTGGCCCGCTCGCCGGGCGACGCGTCCACCGCCGAGGAGCTGCTGATCGCAGCGGACCGCGCGCTCGCCGCTGGTCGCAGCGAGTCCGCACACGGCGTGAGGTTCCACGACGCCCGACTGTCGGACCGGTCCCGCAACGGTTCGTCGATCGACCAGGAACTGCGCGCCGCGGTCGCCCAGCGTCACCTCGACGTCCACTACCAGCCGCTGTTCGACCTGCGCACCGGCGCGATCGCCGGCGCCGAGGCCCTACTGCGCTGGCACCACCCGCTGCGGGGCCCGATCCCGCCCTCGGTGTTCATCCCCGCCGCCGAGGCGAGCGGCGCGATCGTCGCCATCGGCGACCTGGTGCTCTCCACCGTCGCCGAGGACGTCCGACGCTGGAGCGACGCCGGCATCCTGCCGCCCGACTCCCGGATCGCCATGAACGTGTCGGCCACCGAGTTCGAGCACGGGCAGTACATCGAACGCCTCTCCGGCGTGCTCGCCGACGCCGGCGTGTCAGCGCACCGCATCGAGCTCGAGATCACCGAGAGCCTGCTCGTCCAGGACCTGCAGGCCGCGGCCCGCCGCCTGCACGACCTCGACCAGCTCGGGTTCCTGATCGCGCTCGACGACTTC
>CAJBIS010000269.1 GCA_903953195.1 uncultured Actinomycetes bacterium | reverse complement strand
CGCCAGGTTGCGACCGTCGACGACGATCGACGCTCCGGCGGCCTCGCCGGCGTCGACGTAGCCGAGCACCTTGTCGCGGTGCACCGCGGTGATCACCGGCCCCATCTCCGAGGCGTCGTCGTCGCCGGCGCCGACCGTGATGTCGCGGGTCCGTGTGGCGATCGCCTCGACGAGTTCGTCGCCGACCGGGTCGACCGCAACCACCACCGAGATGGCCATGCACCGCTCGCCGGCGGAGCCGTACCCGGCGCTGACCGCGGCGTCGGCGGCGGCATCGAGGTCGGCGTCGGGCAGCACGATCATGTGGTTCTTCGCACCGCCGAGGGCCTGCACGCGCTTCCCGGCGCTCGTGGCCGTCTCGTACACGTGGCGGGCGATCGGGGTCGACCCGACGAAGCTGACGGCGTCCACGCCCGGATGCTCGAGCAGGGCGTTCACCGCCTCGGCGTCGCCGTGCACCACGTTGAACACGCCGGCCGGGAGCCCGGCCTCGGCCCACGCCTCGGCCAGCAGCAGCGCCGCCCCCGGATCACGCTCGGACGGCTTGAGGATGAACGCATTGCCGCACGCGATCGCGACCGGGCACATCCACAGAGGCACCATCGCCGGGAAGTTGAACGGGGTGATGCCGACGGCCACGCCGACCGGCTGACGGATCGAGTAGACGTCGACCTCGGTCGAGGCCTGTTCGGTGTAGCCGCCCTTGAGCAGCTGAGGGATGCCGCATGCGAACTCGACGACCTCGAGCCCGCGCTGGACCTCGCCGCCGGCGTCGGAACGCACCTTGCCGTGCTGGGCGGTGATCACCTCGGCGAAGGAGTCGCGTCGTGCGTGCAGGATCTCGCGGAGCGCGAACAACACGGACGTCCGCTTCGACAGCGACGACGCCCGCCACTCGGCGAACGCAGCGCGGGACGACGCGACGACCGCATCGACGTCGGCGACCGAGGCGAGCCGAACCTCGGTGGTCGGTGCGCCGGTGGCCGGGTCGTACACGGGCGAACGTCGGTCGCTCGTGCCGGACCAGCGCGCGCCGTCCATCCAGTGGTCGATGGTCGAGTTGCCGGAGGTGGTGGTCGTGTCGTTCATGTGGATCGGTGTCCTGTGTGGGGTCGGGGGTCGGTGGTGTCGGGCCGGTGTGGGCGTGAGTGTGGGTCCGAGTCGGGTGCGGTCAGTCGCGGGTCGCCTGGATGTCGATCACGGCGGTGCGCAGGTCGGTCATGTCGAGCAGCGTGTACTTGCCGCCGATCCGACCCCAGCCGCTCTGCGTCCGGGACGCTCCGCCGAACGGCGGGTGCGGCTCCCAGAAGTCGGTGGAGTCGTTGACGACGATGCTGCCGGCGCGAACCCGGTCCACGTAGCGGAATGCCCGCTTCAGGCTCGAGGTGAACACGGCGGCCTGGAGGCCGAGGTTCGAGTCGTTCGCCAGGGCGATCGCCTCGTCGTCGTCGCGGAACGTGGTGATCGGCAGCACTGGGCCGAAGGTCTCCTCGGTGAAGAGGAGCATGTCGGTGGTGACGCCGTCGATGATGGCGAGCGGCTGGTAGAGGTCGGTGGGGAAGCCGCCGGCCCGCTCACCGCCGCACACGATCGTGGCGCCCTTGGCCCGTGCGTCGGCCAGATGGGCGTCGACCTTGGCCGCCACCAGCTGGTTGTTGAGCGGTCCGATGACCGTCCCCTCGACCCGGGGATCGCCGAGCGTGGCCGTGGCCGCGTGGTGCACGAGGCGTTCGAGCACCTCGTCGTGCACCGACTCCTGCACCAGCAGGCGTTCGGTGGCGACGCAGCACTGTCCGCCGGCGAAGCTGGCGCCGTACACCGCAGCGGCGGCAGCGGCGTCCAGGTCGGCGTCGTCGCAGATGATCTGTGGGCCGTTGCCCGACGCCTCGATGAGGGTGCGCTTCAGTCCGGCGCTGCGCACGATCGCCTCGGCGGTGGCGGCGGAGCCGACGAACCCGATGCCGTCCACGCGGCGGTGGCCGACGAGCGCGGCGCCCGCCGTGGCATCGCCGTGGATCAGGTGCACCGCCGACGGCGGGAATCCGGCGTCGAGCACGGCCTGGATCATCCCGGCGGCCGTCAGCGGCGTGAACTCCGACGGCTTCAGGATCAGCGAGTTGCCGCCACCCAGCGCCGGAGCGACCAACTCGGCCGGGATGTTCATCGGGAAGTTCCACGGCGTGATCAGCGCGTACACCCCGTTGGGTTTGCGGTGCGTGAGGACCAGCTTGTTGGGGTCGGCGCCCGGGAGACTCGGTGTCTCGAGGCGCTTCACCTCCTCGGCGGCCCAGCGGAAGATCTCGGCGGACTCGGCCACCTCATCTGCGGCCTCGGTGTGCTGCGGTTTGCCCTGTTCGAGGGTGAGCGTCGCGGCCAGCTCGTCGGCGCGCTCGGTGAGCAGGTCCGCCACACGGTGCAGCAGTTCGGCCCGCTCGAACGGTGGCATCGCCTCCATGGCATCGGCCCCGGGTCCCGCAGCGGCGGTGACTGCCGCGTCGACGTCGTCGGCCGTGGCCATCACCACGTCCGCGAGATGTTCGCCGGTGATCGGACTCGTGAGCGGCGCAGTGCGGCCATCGCCGCCGGCTCGCCAGACGCCGTCGATCAGCAGGTCCGCGGATGTGGTCATGTCGTCTCCCGGGGTGTGTGGGGTCGGTGGTGCGATTGTCGCGCGCCGGACGCGGCGTGGGACCGGCCGGTAGATTCGCCGCCGTGAGCGCGGTACTGGCCGAGGACTACGAGGAACGATGCCTGTGGCAGGCGCAGGTCGACCCGCCCGCAACGGCGCACGAGCTGCCCGCCGATTCGGTCGACGTGCTCGTGGTGGGTGCAGGGATCTGTGGCCTGGCCGCCGCCGACGCTGCGGCGAGTCGCGGTCGCTCGGTCGTGGTCGTCGATCGCGAGCCGCTCGGCTGGGGTGCGTCGAGCCGGAACGGCGGCATGGTGATCCCCGAGCTCAAGGCCGGGCCGGCAGCGCTCGCGAAGAAGTACGGCACGGTCGGCACGCGGATGCACGAGGAGGTGGTCGAGGCCTTCGAGTTCGTGGAGGCATCGGCGACCGGCACCGACGGTCGCGGCGGCATCGACTGCGACTGGTCCGTTCCCGGCGAGCTCTACCTGGCGCACTCCGTCCACCACGTCGAGCACCTCCGGGCCATGACCCGAGAGCTCAGCGACGCGGGTGAGGCCGTGCACTTCGTCGAACGCAACGACCTGCACACCGAGATCGGCAGTGAGGCGTTCGTCGGCGGCGTCGTCCTGGAACGCACCGGCGCGGTCCACCCCGCCAAGTTGCACGCGGGCCTGGCCCGCCGGGCCATGGCGTCGGGCGCGGTCGTCTGCGACCGGACCGCGGTCGAGTCCGTCACCGCCGAGCGAGGCGGCCACACGGTCCGCACCACCCGGGGAACCATCCGGGCGAACGACGTGATCATCGCCACCAACGCCGCCGCCGACTCGGCCGTGCCGGAGCTCGAACGTCGGGTGCTGCCCATCGGCTCGTTCATCATCGCCACCGAGGTGCTCGATCCGGAGCTCGCGGCGTCGGTGAGCCCGACCGGCCGGATGATGGTCGACACCCGCAACTTTCTCGCCTACTGGCGGCTCACCCCGGACGGCCGACTGGCGTTCGGCGGTCGTCGCAACATGGAACCGGTCGAGATCGCCGAGGCCCGTGACTTCCTGTACGGCCGAATGGTCGACATCCACCCGCAGCTCGCAGGGGTCCCGATCCGGTACGCGTGGGGCGGGCACGTCGCCATGACGCTCGACCGGCTGCCGCACGTCGGGCAGCTCGACGGCGCGTGGTACGCAACGGGCTGCAACGGCAGCGGCGTGGCGCTCAACACGTGGCTGGGTCACCGGCTCGGTCTGGTCGTGTGCGGTGAGGCGGCACCGCCGGCCGTCGCGGAACTCAGGCACCGGCCGATTCCGATCCGCTCGCTCCGTTCGGCGTACCTGCCGATCGTGGGTCGCTGGTTCTCGTTCCAGGACGCTCGCTGACCGGTTCGACCAGCGCCCCGTAGGTGTCGGGACGCCGAGTGTCGAGGAATGGGAACAGGGCGAGCCAGTCACGGCGGGCGTCGAGGTCGACGTCCGCGATGAGCACGCAGTCGGCGTCCCGAGGCGCGACGACCAGGAGCCGTCCGTAGCAGTCGCTGATGAACGACGACCCGTAGAACGTGATGCTGGTGTCGCCC
Organism: uncultured Actinomycetes bacterium; assembly: GCA_903953195.1. Lineage (GTDB taxonomy): Bacteria > Actinomycetota > Acidimicrobiia > Acidimicrobiales > Microtrichaceae > SXMI01. The sequence continues at coordinate 381 of CAJBIS010000269.1, read as the reverse complement.
ATGGTCTCGGTGCCGATCCGGTTGACCGCCACCATGGTCAGTCCGTTCGCGATGCCGTTGCCGACGATCACCTGTTGCCACAGCGGCTGCGTGTCGAAGTCCGGGTGGTCGGGTTCGGAGCCGATCGCCGTGGGGTAGACGAGCAGGTCGGCACCGGCGAGCGCATACGCCCGAGGCGGCTCGCTGAACCACTGGTCCCAACAGGTGGGCAGTCCGACGTGGGCGTCGAGGATGTCGACCACCGGATAGCCGGTGTCGCCGGGTGTGAAGTAGCGGTCCTCGAAGTAGCCCGCGGTGACCGGGATGTGCATCTTGCGGGTGCGCCCGAGCAGCGTGCCGTCCGGCGCGACGGCGATGGCGGTGTTGTACCCCGGCGCCTCG
>CAJBIS010000268.1 GCA_903953195.1 uncultured Actinomycetes bacterium | reverse complement strand
GCGAGCACATGCAGTGGGAGCCGATGAGGGCCCTGGACCGGACACCCGGAGCGAGCACATCGGGCGGGTCGCGACCCGCCCGATGTGCTCGCTCCGGGTGTCCGGTCCAGGGCCCTCATCGGCTCCCACTGCATGTGCTCGCACGGTGGATCACATGCGGTCGTACTGCTCGAGGTGGTCCTCCAGCGTGTCGACGATCTCGGTCGGCAGCACGATCCCGGCACGCTCGGCCCCGCACACGAACGAGGCGCCGAGGAGGATCCGCGCTGCGGCGCGGTCGAGGTTGCTCCCGTTGCCGAGCGTCGGCCGGGCCAGATGGCGCGTCGTCTCGGTCCACGACACCAGCGGCGGCGCTCCGTTGACGTGGATGGGCAGCGCCGTGCCGAACAGGTCGGGTTGGGGCGCCGGCTCGAAGACGAGGTCGCCCGACGCGACGATGATCTGGCGGATCTCCGGTTCGGCGGTCCCCACGGTCAACTCGGCGTGGACGCCCAGCGGCCCGCGCCCGAGTCGGGCCCGGAGGACGGTCGCCGGATCCAGGACGAGCGGTGGGATCGGGTTCCCGTGGTCGTCCCGGCCGTCCGTCGTGATCCACAGGGTGCCGTCGGCGCGCGGGGTGACGTCGACGCCGGTGACGCCCTGCAGGGTGTCGGTGAGTTCTGTTGCGTTCATGGTGCTGCTGTGCCTTCTCGTGTGTCGCGGTCGATGGTTGCGGTGGTGCCCCGGATCAGGAGGCGTTGCGGATCTGCCGGATCGCCGTGGCGGCGTCGATGTCGTGGTCGTTGAGCCAGCCGCGGACCTCACGGCGCATGCGCAGCGCCTCGGTCTCGCTCCGGGCCGAACGTCGCGCCCACCACTCGACGGCGTCCTCGGCGTAGAGCACGGCACTGATGGGGCGGGCGGCACGGATCGCGTCGAGGGCCTCGAGGTGGTGCCAGCCCAGCCACAGCAGGATGGCGTAGGCCATGGAGGGTCCACGGTTGATGCCCATGTGACAGTGGACGAGGATCCGGCCGCTCGTCCCGGTGAGCAGGTCGACCGCGCCGTCGACGCCGGTGTCGAACCACCAGTCGGGCCGCGGGCCGCCGTCGTCGTCGATCCCGACGTGGACGTACCCGAGCGATCGTGCGACCTCGGCGACCAGATCCTGATCGGAGTGCTCGCCGCGGCAGTCGACGATGCCGGTGATGCCGGCCCTGATCCACTCCACGATGGCGGCGCGGGCCTCGGGTTCATAGGCGGGCAGGTCGCCCGACAGGACGATGCGGTCGCCGACCAGGCAGAGGCGACGGTGCCAGTCGGCGGCGTCGCTCGGGGAGGGCAGGTCGTCGCGTGCCTCGTGGAGGTCGACGGTCGTGATGCGTGCGGGGGTCGGGGTGGACATGGTGGTTCCTCTCGATGCGGGGCGGCGGTTCGTGCCGCCTCGGTGGGCGTTCACCCCCTTCGACGCCGGAGGCCCCGAGATGTGACATCCCACGCCGGAGAGCCGTGATGGGGCCTGCGCTCGATGGAGGCTCCGGGATGGAGTCGGTCTCGCGAGTTTCGGCGTTCGCGTGGATGTTCTGACCGGCGCTTGGATGTGAGGCAATGTGTGCAGGATTGTTCGCGATGTGCGGAGCATTGAGGAGATGTCGTGACTGTGTCTGATGGGGATCGCACGTTGCCGGTTGGTTGCTCATTCGCGGGGGAGTGCCCGTCGGGTGGCCGTGCGGGCGGGTTCTCATGGCGGGCCCGGTGGGCCGCGATTGGCGCGGCGATCGCGGTGGTCGCCGGGACGGGTGGTGTGGCGTTCTCGGGTGCGACGAACGCGCAGATCACCCCGTCGCAGACGCTGATCACGCCGTGTCGGATCATGGACACGCGGTCGGGCACGCCGAACGTCGGACCACGTTCCACGCCGTTGGCAGGTGGCGAGACGTACTCGATCCAGGTGACCGGAACGAACGGCAACTGCACCATTCCCTCCGGCACCAGTGGGGTCGTGATGAACGTGACGATCGTCGGACCCGGATCGAACGGGTTCCTCACGGTGTTCCCGGGTGGGGCCGACAGGCCCACCGCGTCGAACCTGAACTACGTCGCCGGACAGGCACCGACACCGAACCAGGTGACCGTCGCCCTCGGCGCCACCGGGCAGGTGTCGTTCTTCGCGTCCGGCGGACCCGTCAACGTCATCGCCGACATCGCCGGCTACACCACCGCCGCCCGCCTCACGAACCCACAGCTCGCCCAGAACCGCTGGGACCAGGACCTCGCCAAACCCGCCACCATCGCCCTGTCCGTCGGAGCGCTGCCGAGCAGCGCCGCCTTCGACGGCACCAACATCTGGGTCAGCGAGACGGCAACCGACAGCCTCACCCGGATCAATCCCGCCACCAATCTCGTCGTCGGGTCCCCGATTCCCACTGACCTCGGACCGAGGGCGCTCGTCTTCGACGGGACGAACATGTGGACGGTGACATCGCTCAACACCCTGCAGCGCTTCAACGCCACCACCGGGGCACCCGTGGGTGCTCCGATCAGCGTGGGCGGCGTCGGGCCGCTGGCGTTCGACGGGACGAACATCTGGGCCGCCAACACCAACGGCGGCACGATCGCCCGATTCGACGCCGCGACCGGCACCGCTGTCGGGTCAGCGATCACTGTCGGAACCTCGCCCCAGGGCCTGGCGTTCGACGGTACGACCATGTGGGTCGCCAACCTCGCCACCGACAACGTCACTCGCGTCGACGCAGCGACCGGCACGGTCATCGGCTCCCCGATCACCGTCGGGGATGCTCCCCGCAGCCTCGCATTCGACGGCACCAGTATCTGGGTCGCGAACAGCAACTCGGACACCGTGACCCGGATCGACGCGGCGACCGGCACGGTGGTTGGTACCCCGATCACCGTGGGTGACGGCCCGTTCGGGATCACGTTCGACGGCACCGATGTGTGGGTCACGAACGAACTCGCGGACACCGTCACGATCATCGATGCCGCCACCGGCACGGTCATCGGCACGCCGGTCTCCGTGGGCGACGCTCCCCGCAGCCTGGCGTTCGACGGCACCAGCATGTGGGTGTCGAATCGCAGCTCCAGCACCGTCACCAAGCTCCGCGCCGGCTGACCCGATCCCAACCGACGCGGTTCCCAGCGCGTCTCGGTGCATCTGCCGTCGTTGGCGCAGGTGGTTGCACCGAGACGCGTGTCGGCGGCGTGATCGAAGGCCGCCGGCGCCATCCGGCGGGGCGGGCGACCGCGTGATGTCTGCGGGATACTGGTGCCCGTGAGTGACGACCGGCCGACCCCACCGTTCCTGCACCCGTTCGCCCGACCGGCGGCGACCGAGTTCATCGAGATCGTCCGTGGCGAGGGCGCACTCATCTGGGATGCCGACGGCAACGAGTACGTCGACGCGCTGGCATCGCTCTGGTACTGCAACGTCGGGCACGGTCGCGCGGAACTCGCCGATGCGGTCGGCGAGCAGCTGCGCACCCTCGACGCCTTCCACACCTTCGAGTTGTTCACGAACCCGGCCGCCGAGCGGCTGACCGCCGAACTGGCGGCACTCGCGCCGATGCCCGACGCCCGGGTGTTCCTCACGAACTCCGGGTCGGAGTCGGTCGACACCGCCATGAAGCTCGCCCGACTGTTCTGGTCGTGGCAGGGACGAGCCGACCGGTCGGTCATCATCAGTCGCGACCGCGCCTACCACGGCGTCACCTACGGCGGGACGAGTGCGCAGGGTCTGGCCCCCAACAAGGAGCACTGGGGCGACCTGCTCGGCGGAGTCGTGCAGGTGCACGCCGAGTCACTCGACGAGGTGGCCGCCGCGCTCGCGCAGCACGGCGACCGGGTCGCCGCGGTGATCACCGAACCGGTCCAGGGTGCCGGTGGCGTGTTCCCACCACCGGACGGCTACCTCCAGGGCCTGCGCGAGCTGTGCGACGCGAACGGCGCGCTGCTGCTCTACGACGAGGAGATCACCGGTTTCGGACGCCTCGGCACGTGGTGGGGCGCCGACCGCTACGGCGTGACGCCCGACCTGATCACCTTCGCCAAAGGCGTCACCTCGGGATACCAGCCGCTCGGCGGCGTGCTGGTCGGACCTCGGGTCCGCGAGGTGCTCGAGTCCGACGACACACGCTGGTTGCGTCACGGCTTCACCTACTCGGGTCATCCGGCAGCGTGCGCGGCGGCATCCGCGAACCTGGCGGTGCTCCGCGATGACGACCTGCTGGCCCGGGCACCGCACATCGGCGCCGTCCTGCAACCGGGCCTGCAGGCGATCGTCGACGACGGCCTTGCGTCGGGTGTGCGCGGCACCGACGGCATCTGGGCGCTGGCGATGCACGCCGACACCTCGGCCATGGACGTCCGCGACCGCATGCTGCGCAACGGCGTGATCCCCCGCCCCATCGCCACCCACTCCGTCGCGTTCTGCCCGCCGCTGGTGATCACCGACGAGCAGTTGGACCGCACGCTCTCGGTCACCCGCGACGCGCTCGAAGCGGTGCGAGCCCGGGCGTCGACCACGTGAGCCGGACCTCCCCGGCGTCGACGTCGCCGGACGACGCGCGGGTCACCCGCATGCTCGCCGACGTGATCGGCGCGCCGTTCTGGCTCGACCACGACCGGGCCGGGCTCGGCGACGCCCAGCCGCCGCTGCGGGGGCAGCACGACGCGGATCTGCTGATCGTGGGCGCCGGTTTCACCGGGCTGTGGGCGGCGCACCACGCGCTCGACCGCGACCCGGAGCGCGACGTGCTCGTCGTCGACGCCTCAGGTCCCGGTGACGGAGCGTCCGGCCGGAACGGCGGGTTCTGCGACGCCTCGATCACCCACGGCGCTGCCAACGGGATGGCCCGCTGGCCCGACGAGTACGCGACGCTGCACCGTCTCGGGAACGAGAACCTGCGGGGCCTGCTCGACGACCTCCACCGCTTCGGCATCGACGCCACCTGGGAGCCCGTCGGCGAACTCGACGCCGCCACCGCTGAGTGGCAGCTCGCCGATCTGGGTGAGCACGCGCAGCTGTTGCGCGACGTCGGCGAGGACGTCGAGGAATTCGATCGCGACGGCGTGCAGGAACTCGTCGCCTCACCGACCTACCTGGGCGGCGTGCTCCGACGCAGCAACGTCGGGCTGGTGGACCCGGGCCGACTCGTCACCGGCCTGCGCGCCGCGCTGCTCGAACGTGGCGGGCGCATCGCCGACCACACGCCGGTGAGCGGCGTGGAGCGGGAGGGCACCGGAGTCCGAGCGGACGGGCCGGGCGTGTCGGTCCGCGCCCGTCAGGCACTCCTCGCCACGAATGCCTTCCCCGGCCTCCTCCCGCCGCTGCGGCGCGCCGTCGTGCCGGTCTACGACCATGTGCTCGTCACCGAACCGCTCGACGCCGGGCAACGCGCCGCACTGCGCTGGGCCGGGCGGCACGGAGTCGCCGACTCGGCCAACCAGTTCCACTACCTGCGGCTCACCCCGGACGACCGGATCCTGTGGGGCGGGTACGACGCGCTCTACCGGTTCGGCGGCCCGATCGGACCGTCGGTCGAACGCAACGACGCCACCGAGCGGATGCTCGCGGCCCAACTGCTCGACACGTTCCCGCAGCTCGAGGGCATTCGGGTCTCGCACACGTGGGGCGGCCCGATCGCCACCACGACACGGTTCTGCATGACGGCAGGGACTCGCTGGGACGGTCGGGTCTCGTGGTGCATCGGTTACACCGGGCTGGGCGTCGGCGCGTCCCGCTTCGGTGGCCGGGTCGCCGTCGATCTGCTGGACGGCGTGCGGGACGAACGCACGTCGGTGTCCATGATCCGACGTGCTCCGTTCCCGTGGCCGCCCGAACCGCTGCGCTGGACCGGGATCACGCTCACCCGCCACGCCATCGCCCGCGCGGATCGCCGTGACGGCCGTCGGGGTCCGTGGCTGCGAGCTCTGGACCGGGTGGGACTGGGCTTCGACAGCTGACACGGCGACCGCTGCGGCGACGTCACCGGTGTCGTGCGACGCTCAGCGCGTCCCCCACGTGTACGTCTGCTTCTCGAGGTGCAGGTACGTGAACACCTCGGCGGTCACGACGCCGTCGAGACTTCGGACATCACGGTCCAACAGGTCGAGCAGCGCGTCGTTGTCGACGCAGACCACCTCGAGCAACAGGTCGAAGCTGCCCGAGGTCACGACCACGTAGTCGATCTCCTCGACCGCCGCGAGCCGGGCAGCGAGATCGCGCAGGTCGCCGCTGGCACGGACCCCGACCATCGCCTGCACCGTGAACCCCAGCTTGAGCGGGTCGGTCACGGCGACCACCTGCATCAGCCCGCCGTCGATGAGGCGCTGCACCCGTTGACGCACCGCCGCCTGCGAGAGCCCGACGCGCGGAGCCAGATGCGCGTACGACATCCGACCGTCCACCTGGAGTTCCCG